>JBEPWC010000035.1:0-11887 GCA_041642615.1 Sulfurimonas sp.
CTCAATATCGTCTAGCTTTTTTAAAAGTGGTACAGCTGGAAGCTCTTCAACTCCAACCTCTATCAAAAGTGGTTTTAACATACATATCTCTTTATAAATTTAAATGTGTGCTATTTTAACTACTTAATGGTTAAAAAATGCTGTGCTTGCTAACATTAATGAGATTAAAAGTAATCATAATGTAGTATTTCAACTAAATCAAACATTAACACTAAAGATCAAAAACATGTTAAAACAACTAAGAAGATTTAAGATCAGCACAGCATTTTCTATAATAATATTTTTAACTATTGTTACAATTACAACAGCGGCTTACCTAAAACTATATACCCACAACCAAGAAACACTTAAACAAAACCTAAAATCTCAAGCAGAATCTATCCTTAACTTTGCAGGTGTGCTGTTAAATAGTAGAAATGAGAAGTTTTTTAGTGGTGAATCTTCTGAGATCCCACAAGTTATCCAAAATGAAGTTTTTGAGAAGTTTACAGATATATCTGAGGGGAAAGTATTTTTCAAACAAGCCTCTAAAGACCCAATGCTTCCAAACAACAAAGCACTTGACTATGAAGAGACTCTGATCGATTACTTCAAGAAAAACCCAGAGGTTAAACAAAAAGAGAAGTTCGTAGAAGAGGATGACAAAAACTTTTATGTTTTAGCCAGACCTATAGTTGCAGAAGATAGATGTAAGATGTGTCATCCTACTTGGATAACAGACGATGTAATAGCTATTGAAAATGTAAAGATAGATATGGTTGACTATAATGAAGCACTTGACTTTAACTTATACACCCTTTTATCAAACTGGTTTTTAAATATATTTTTAGTTTTACTAGCAGTTCAGTTGTTTTTCCACTTTGAGATCTCAAAAAGGGTTTCTAAGATACTAAGCATTATATTTAAGATCGAAAAAGGAAACTTTGTTTTAGAAGATGAACTAAAAGGTGAAGTCACAAAACAAGGTTCTACTAAAAATGAGATAGACAGGATCATAAGACACCTAGACAAAACTGCAAAGGCACTCCAACCTGTGATCCACAACGTTGTTCAAAAGTCAAAAGAGATCACTTTTAACGCTTCATTTGCCACTGTTAAAGTTGAAGAAAACTACCTAAAGACGATCGAACAAGACTCTGCGGTTGATGGTTCACTTGAGTCTATTAACAATGTGTCTCAGATCAACCAAGACCTACTAGGACAGATGAATGTACTAAAAGATGATTCTCAAAAGTCAATCCAAAGTGTAGACAATGGTAAAAATGTACTAAACTCAAACATGCAAAGTACAGAAAAAGTCTACGAATCCATAGAAAAAACTGTAGACTCAGTTGAGGGGCTTAGAACCCTTTCAGAAGAGGTTTCAAGTGCGATCTCTGCTATATCTGATATATCTGATCAGACAAACCTTTTAGCACTAAATGCTGCGATCGAAGCAGCTCGTGCGGGTGAGCATGGTCGTGGTTTTGCCGTTGTAGCTGATGAAGTTAGAAAACTAGCTGAGAAGTCGCAAAAAAGTGCTACTGAGATCAAGGGTGTGATCTCAAGTATTGAACAAAGTATAAGTGAGGTTACAAGCGATACTGAAGCTACTAAGAAGATCTTTGGTGAGCTTAGAGAAAAGTCTGAACAACTTGAGCATAACTTTAGTTCGATTGAAGATACACTAAGTACTACAGTTAGCTCTATAAACAGTTTTGAAGAGAAGTTTGACACACAAACAAAACAGCTAAAGTCAGTTGAGCATATTTTAGGTGATATAAAAGACTTCTCCACACACTCCATGAAAACATCCGCAGTTTTAAACGACACCATAGAGGAGATCATGGGGGAGAGTTCAAAACTAAAAGAGTTAAGTGATGGCTTTCAGTCTGTTTTAGAAAACAGAGGGCAAGAGAGAACCATAATAACACCACCTCTAAAGTCTATTTTTCATCTATCTAACAAAAAAGAGCTATATGGCTACATCTACGACACAAGCAAAGAGGGGATCTCTTTTTACTTTTCAGAACAAGCCATAAACCCTAGCGATATACAAGATCAGATCATAAATGTAGAGCTTGACTCAGGACAAGAAGATAGAAGCTACAACAAGATGCTAGATAAAAGCTACAAGGTTGTGTTTGCAATAGACAAAGGACATAGTAGGATTTTTTGTGGAGCTGAGTCAACTTAATTTAAATTTGACTTAATTAGGACAAATAATCTCTGATTTAACTTTATACAATAAAATACAAGATACAATATGGGTGAAATTAAAAACTAAAGGAATAAAATGCCAAAGATTAACAAATACGTAGACATAGACCAAGTAGAGAGAGAAGCAAAAAAAGACCTTATAGATCGTCACTCTCCATTTATCCATTGTGCAAGCACTGCAAAAGCTGGTGAGCCTTTTGAAGTTACTGTAAAAATGGGTCAAGAGTATACTCACCCAGATGACTTTGATCACTACATCGAATCAGTATCACTTTTCAATGGTGAAACTAAACTAGCTCAAGCTAGCTATGTTCCAGGTACTTTAGGAAATGTTAAAGCACACAACACTACAACTTTCACTATCATCCCAACTGGTAAAAAACTTAAACTAGTTGCACATGGTTACTGTACTAAGCATGGTATCTGGGAAGGTACACCAGTTGAAGTAGAAGTAGCTCAGTAGGTTTTTCAAACTCCACCAAGCCCTTTTACTTAGGGCTTTTATACTTTATCCACAAAACTTTTTAAGGTTTTTTTCATGAGACATATTTTTGCATCTGTTTTAGCGACTTCCCTTTGGGCTGCACCGTCTGGTTTGTATGTAGAAGGTGGACTTGGTGCTACTTTTTTAAGCGATACTACATACTCAAACGACACTGGATACAACGGCTCACTAGCTTTAGGATATCAGCTTGACAAAGTTCGTATCGAGCTTGAAGCTATAGAGTCTAAAAGTGAGATCACAAGCTACATAAACACTTTATCTTACTCTGCATCTGGAGACACTACGATACAAAACAAGTTTTTAAATCTATACTACACCGCTTACAACCAAACCAAACTAACTAGTAGCTTTGGTATAGGGATTGGAGTAAGTGACATAGAACTAAAAGATGTAAAAGTTATCGACTCTCAACTTGACGATAACTCAGCAACCGATCTTTTGTCTTACCAGCTATCTTATGCTATTGGCTACATGGCTAGCCCTAACCTAACTTACAGTTTAAAGTACAGATATATTGGTATAGAAGATGAAAAGGATGAGTTTATAGATTCCATAGATGAGCTAAACAACCAAACGCTCACTATAGGCGTAAGGTACCTATTTTAAACTACTCTGTTTTAAACAGATAGCTTGCTACAAAACTTGGTGCACTCTCATCATTGATCCTAAATGAAAAAACTAGTTCTTTATCAACAATGTTGCTATTTGACAATAAACTAAATGTTATCTCATCATCTTTAGCTATAGTAGTTGCGTTTTGAATGTTATCAAATTTAGCACCCCCTATGTTGTAGTAAGAAATATCTCCTGCATAGTTTGTGATCGCTAGATCATTTATGGTAAAATCTCCACCTATAGCTTCAAGCTTAAAAGTCTTTAGTGTTACAAAAGTGCTTGAAGATGGTTTAGTTATCGTCTCTACACATTGCATATTGTAATAACATATATATGGAAAAGAGAGCCTTTGTGATTCTTCATCTGTAATATCAGTTAACCTTAGATATTGATCTTTTTGCACCTCTAAAACAACACTACTCTCTAAACTATCTAGCGTAGCCTTGATTGTAGCATTACCCTTTGCTACAGCTGTTGCCAAACCATCTGTATCTACTCTAACAACATCTTCATCTAAAGAGCTCCATATCACTTTATCTGTAACAAAAGTCTCTTCATCATCTTGGTTCGTACCCACTGCATTTAGTTGTATCGTTTCATCAACATTAAATTTTTTGCTGTCTGTTGTGATCTTAATAGACCCATATAGACTATCTAAAATTTCAATAGATATTGATGATGAGATATTTGAATCGATATCTTTTGCTGATATATTTACTAACCCTTTAGCTACACCTCTTAACACTCCATCTGCATCTACAGTTGCGACTGTTTCATCATCAGAGTTCCAGTTTAGTTGTGAAAGTTGTAGAGTTTGATTTGCATCACCAATATCAAATACACCTGTTGCAGAGAGTTGATACTCTTGATCTACATAGATATCAGAGCTTGGTTTAGTTATCTCAATACTCAAAAGACTAGCATCAACTACCTCATATTTAATCTTTTGCCTAAGCACTGGTTCACCAGATGGTAGAGTATCTTTAGTTTCGTATGCTATAGTCACTAAACCAACACTGCTTGATGTTGAGATAACCCCACTATCAACTGTAGCTATATCTGTGTTGTTAGATTCCCAGTTTAAAAATGGGTTTAAATTTTTAGAACTGTGATTGCTGTAGTTTCCTACAACATCTATGGTTGTGTTTGTATCTGCTATTAGGTAAGATTGGTTTGGTGAGTAGGTAGAACTAACTAAACTAGTGTTACCCGAATTATTATCATTGCCACTACATCCAAGATGTAAAATAGCGATCAGAAACAAAACTACTACCCTTAGTTGAACCTTCATACACACTCCATATCATACAATTTGATTTTATTGTATCTAATATTATTTTAAACTCTCTTTTATAAAAATGATAAAAAAAATTTATCTACATAGATTTTGATAATCATAGTTGCATCTATTTTTATTTTAAATAATTCCTATTATAATTACAATATTTAAACTATAATTTAAAGGTAAATATTTGGATTCTTATCAGAACTTAGCTCTTTTGCAAAACCTTTACCGTTTAAAAGCTTTAGGCTTTGAATACATAGATCCATTTAGTGTTAATGAGAACTCTACTAATGAAAAACCATTGAATATATCGCAGTTGTATCAGAATATATCTTTATGTCACCTTTGTGATCTTAGTAAGTCTCGCTCACAAAGTATGGGTGGGTATGGAAGTAAAGATGCAGACATAATGTTTGTAGACTACAGTGTGTCTTTAAATGACGATAAACAAAACTCCTACTACACAGGCAGAAGTGGCGATACACTAAAAAAGATGATAGAAAATGTGCTAAATTTAACCGTAGAAGATGTTTTTTATACACACGCTATAAAATGCAAGCCACTAAACTCAAACAAGCCATCTAGCTCTGAGTGGGAGTCTTGTAAAAACTATCTATTTACTCAAATAGAGTTTATTAAACCAAAGGTGATTGTAGCACTAGGTGAAGATGCTTACAACAAACTAATGGGTGTTGAAGATGGTTTTGAGAGTGTGAGGGGGCATGTTATAGAGTTTAACAACTCTAAGCTTATACCAATATACCACCCCGGTTATCTACTAAGAAACCCAGATCACAAAAAAACAAGTTATAATGATCTTATAACCATACGAAATTGCTTATAAGTTAAAGATCGCTATAATACAAAAAAATTTAAAAGAGTAGCTGCATGAAAATATTTTTTTTAACCTTAACACTTTTTTCTATCTTGTTAAATGCACAGAGTTATTTAATATCTAATATACCTCTTCCAAAAACATACATACAAAACCTAGATCCATACCCTTGTGATGAGGAGTGTTTACAAAGCCTGCTTGACAATGAGATGATCCTTTCATTCTTAGCACACGCAGACAGACAGCTAGAAAATCCGCAGCAAGACGAAGTAAGAATGTTAAGCATATCGATCCTTAACCTTGGATCACTTGTAGATACTAAACTTAAAGTAGCACTACTACTTCCATATAAAAAAATAGGTAGATATGCTGCTTCAACAACAAACGCATCGTTTGCTTACCTACTTACAAGAAACAACAACTTTGATCTTAAAACATACAACATAGACTCTGAAAGCAAAGAGGACATTACAAAAGCTCTTGCAAAGATCCAAAACGATGGATTTGGCTATGTCGTAGCACCTTTTACAAAAAGTGGTGCTAAAACGCTAATCTCTCTAAGACCGTATGAAAACATCTACTTTCCAACAGTAAACAAAAAAGATGTAAACTCTACTTTAGAAAACGTTTACTTTGGAGGGATTGACTACAGAGCTCAAAGTGAACTTCTCTTAAAAGAAGCCGTTTCGCCTCTTGTTATCTTCTATGATCGCTCAACTACTGGTCAAAAACTTGCAGAGTGTCAAGAGAGAGCTTTTATGTACAAAGATGATAAGACTTTAGATCTTGACAAAAATGTAGTGAAGTTTCTAATCCCTAAAAGAACTACAAACCTAGAATCTCATCTTTTTGAAAACGAAGATATAGTGGATGGGTCTTTCATGGTAAACACGCCTATACTAAAAAGCTCTATGATCATATCTCAATTAACTATGTACGAAACAAATGCGACAAATGTTCTCTCAACTCAGATCAACTACGATCCACTAATACTATCTTTAACCCAGTATACAGACAGACAAAACATGATTATAGCAAACTCCATAACCCAAAATAACTCTATCTTTACAGAAACAAATGCACTACTAGGAAATGACATAGTCTACGACTGGATCAACTACACTACAACTGTTGGAATGGACTTCTTTTTTAGCATGGCTACACAACAAGATAGACAATACAAAATAGATATGATAGAAAATCAGATGCAATACCCAATAGAGCTTATCCAGCCCTCTAAGACAAGGTTTATGAAGTATTTCTCCTCCCTAGAATAGCTCTAGTAAAAACTCCTTTACACCACTTAGCTTTTGTGGACGCCCGTCAAAGTCTATGTAAGCTAGTGTGATCACAAGCTCAAAAAGCTTGGTGTGATCTTTAAAAACGCTCTGCTTAAGTGAAAAAGATGCATTTTTCATCTCTAAAAGCTCAGTCTTTATATCTAGAGTATCACCAAGTTTTGCAGGTTTAAAGTAGTCTGCTACGATCTTTCTAGCCACAAAATGCCCACTCTCTAGCTCAGGTGTGATCCCTTTAGCAAAAAAAACCTCACTCCTAGCACGCTCACAAAAGTTTAAATAGTTTGAATGGTAAACTATACCACCTGTATCTGTGTCTTCGTAATAGACTCTAATCTTCATTCATATCACTTTCTATTTATGGAATAAGTATTGGGAATTATATCTAAAACACATATTGTCAATTTTTAGCTAGAATATTCCTATGAGTAAGAATAATCAAATAGAAACTATAATAGGTCAGATCGAGAATGTTATTTGGGGTAAACGCGATAAAATAGAGTTAGCTCTTGCCGCTTTTTTTGCCGACGGGCATCTTCTTATAGACGACTTGCCAGGGGTTGGTAAGACAACTTTAGCAAAAACTATGGCTAAGGTTTTAAACCTTGAGTACAACCGTGTGCAGTTTACAAGTGATCTGCTTCCATCGGACATCATAGGTGTCAACTACTTTGACACAAACAAAGCGACTTTTGTGTTTAAAAAGGGTGCATTGTTTTCTCAGTTTTTACTAGCAGATGAGATCAACCGTGCAAGTCCAAAAACTCAAAGTGCACTACTTGAGGCTATGGAAGAGTCCCAAGTTAGTGTAGATGGCATAACTCACCTTCTGCCAAGTCCATTTTTTGTAGTAGCAACAAAAAATCCGTTTGAAGAGGTTGGGACATTTGAACTTCCAAGCTCACAACTGGATCGTTTTATGATCTCTTTTTCTCTAGGGTACCCAAATCCTGAGGCTGAGAGGGAGATCCTTCAAAAGAAAAACACTCTCAAGGAGGTCACAAGCAAACTCTCAGTTGAGGAGATCGTAGAGCTTCGTAAAAAATGCGATGAAGTTCACCTTAGTGAAGATGTTTTAGACTATCTGCAAGAGATCATACACTTTACAAGAGATAGTGGGATCTTTTACAAAGGGCTCTCTACCCGTGGTGCAATAGCTCTTAGTGTAGTTAGCAAGTCGTACGCTTTTATACAAGGGCGTGATTTTGTAACCCCACAAGATGTTCAAAAGATGTTGCCATTTGTCATAGGGCACCGCTTAGAGTTACGCTCAAAAACTACTGACGAGAATGCTAGTGAAATCATTATTAACTCACTTCATATCGATACACACTAGCGTTAAGTCTCGCCCTACTGGGTATGTTTGGCTTTTGATCGTGATCATGTTTGCACTTTTTTTTCAAGCATACATGCACAACTTCAACATAGTTTACATAACACTTTTTACAGTTTTTTCAGTAGCATCAAGTGGGTGTTACTTTGGTCGTAAAAACCTTTATGACCTTATGCTTGTTGAGCTTCCTCAAGAGAGGATCTTTGCTAACAAAAAAGCTTCGCTTAAGTGGCGGATCAAAAACGAAGCAGACAACCCAGCTTACGATGTTAGTGTTAAAACCAAAAGCTCCTCACAACACTTTAACTCAATCACAAAAGAGAGTATAGTTACTCTTTCTTATACCTTTGAAAAAAGGGGATTTAACCCATATCCTGAAGTAACTTTAGAGAGTCGTTTCCCTTTACTTCATGTAAGGTTTTTAAAGTTTAGCAAACAAGACAAAAAACTACTTGTTTATCCACAACCAAAAGGGGTAGCACTAAAAGACTACATAAAAGAGCAACTCTCACACTACGGTGAACGTAGCGATTTTGAGGGGATCAGACGCTATGAGAGATCAGATGTAGCCTCTTTGATCCACTGGCCATCATTAGCAAAAGGTAAAGAACTTATGAGTAGAAACTTTTCATATACTGTTAAAACAAAAGGCTTACACTTTGACTTTTTAAGCTGTGCAGACAACGATGAAGAGAGGTTATCTCAGATCTGTTTGTGGGTTTTAGAGTGTGAAAAACAAGGGCTTGATTTTACAGTAGATATGCCAAAAACCAAGTACGATTCAAAAAGGGAGTCAGTAGATGAGATTTTACAAAAACTTGCACAATACTAACTCAACCCCATCACAACAGCAACTTGTAGATGTAGCACTTGTTTTATCGATCCTGCCACATATATTTGTTGTAAAACCTGTTATGGTGATCTATCTTTTTGCGGGTGTACTTTTTCTTGTGTTTGCAAAACAGACTAAGACTAGACACATTTTAGTTTTTGCTACATTTGGTGGTTTGGCTTTAGCTTTTTCATTTTATGAGACATTTACATTTGTAGGGCTTAGAAAACTAGATATATTTGTATCTTTTTTGATCTCACTACTTTTTGTTGCAGTGCTACTCCAAAGGCTTACAAAAAAGATCAACTTTTATCTGCTTTTTTCACCAGCTCTTTTTTTAGCACTCTCATACTTTTTTTACAACACGATCATGATGCTTTTCTATGCTGTTTTAGTGATCTTTAGCTTTTTACTACTTTTGCTTTGGCACAGAATGCAAAGCTCTTTTATGGCTGCTTTTAAGATGGCTTTGAGTATTTTTGCTTTTTCTATCCCCTCCATTGTTTTTCTTTTTATGGTTTTTCCACGCATATCTTTTGAGACAAAAGACTTTGGTTTTAGTGGATCACAGACCATAAGAACAGGACACGATGGTGTTATGCACATGGGAAATGATGCACTACTTGTACCTTCAAAAAGAGTAGTTATGGAGCTCTCATTTGACAAAGAGATCCCAAGGCCAGATCAGCTCTACCTTAGAGGATCTGTTTTGTATATCGACAAAACAGATCATTGGGCACCACTAGAGAGGGATTTACCTCCACTCGGGTTTAAACCACTAGATGACGCCCTCTCTTACAGAGTGACACTCTATCCACACAACAAAAAGTGGATCTACTTTTTAGATCATCCACTAAAAAGCCCTGAGAAAACAACCATAGATTCAGACCACGTAGTAAAGTCAAAAAACAATGTAAAAAAGATCATGCGTTATGATGGATACTCAAACCTAAGTGATCTTATAGAAAAAAAACAGATAGTTCAAAAGATAGAACAACACTCTAAAGAGTACGATCCTGTGCGTGATGATAAACTTTATACCTACATGAAAGAGTATAATCATAGCAGTGGACTAAGTGGGCTAATAGATCATTTTAAAAACCTAAATCTACGTTACTCACTACAACCATCTGGTATAGATACAAAAGATCCTATTGACTCTTTTTTGTTTGGAGACAAAGAGGGTTATTGTGTTCATTTTGCTAGTGCTTTTGCTACTATGGCTCGTATGGCTGGGTTTTCTTCACGTGTAGTTACAGGTTTTAAAGCAGATCCAACTAACAGCTACGACAACTACCTTGTTGTAAGGGAAGAGGACGCTCACGCATGGGTAGAGGTCTACATGGAGTCAAAAGGTTGGCAGAGAATTGAGACAACAGCTTATGCACTCACCTCACAAGATCAACAACAAAACACCCAAACAAAAGAGCAGACAACAAATCCGCTTCTACACAAACTAAACCTTACATACATGTATGTAAGATACACTATAGAATCATGGGTTTTAGACTACACACGCTCAAAACAGATGCAACTTCTAAAAACTCTCTTAGAAGATGTTGGAGCTGTTTTAAAGCTTGTTGGAATTTTTGCTGTTCTTATTGTCTTTGCGTACCTTTTAAGGCAACTAAGTCACGACAAAAAAGGCACTCACAAAGCATATGAAGCGATCAAACCTGTGCTAAAAAAACTAAAAAAACAAGGATTTTCAAAAGAGGATCACGAGACTATGGAGAGTTTTTTAGACAGGGTCTATGCAAAAACAGAGGATGATACACTCTTAGAGATCAAAAAACTCTACAACCAAGCAAGATACGCAGACAAAGATGATCTAAAAACTGAGTTAGAGAGTGTTTCTAAACTCTGGTACAATGAAAAAAAACTAGTAGGAAATAATAGTGAAAAAATATGACTTGATAGTAATAGGAGGTGGAAGAGCCTCAAAGCTAGCTGCAAAAGCTGGTAAAGCGGGAAAAAGTGTTGCACTTATAGAGAAGTCTAGACTTGGTGGTACATGTGCTAACAGAGGTTGTGTGCCATCTAAACTTCTTATAGGCTATGCTGATGTGATCAGAACCATACAAGACTCAAAACGCCACCACATAAAAAGTGAGATCACAAATATAGACATAAAGAAGATCTTCTCTAAGAATAATGAATATATAGAGGGTGTAGATGGAGAGTACCATTCAGAATTAAACGAAAATGTAGAGCTTTTTAGGGGTGTTGGATCTTTTATTTCAGACAAAGTTGTAGAGGTAAATGATCATAAAATAACAGCAGATAAAATAGTCATAGCTACTGGAACATCACCTAAAGAGGCACCATTTGATCATGTATGGACTAGCGATGATATTTTTCCAATTAAAAATATACCAAAATCTATAACCATAGTTGGTTCTGGATTTATTGCGTGTGAGATTGCAAATGTTTTTGATGCACTTGGAGTTGAAACAAAACTTTTAGTTAGAGGTGATGATCTTCTCTCAAATGAAGATAAAGATATATCTAAAACCTTTAGAGATGAGTTTTTAAAAAAGATAGACATAGAGTTTAACACAAGCATAAAAGATGCAAAGTTTGAAAATTTCTCTTTTAATATGATCTTAGAAGACAAAGACGGTGCTACTAAAAAACATACTTCAGAAGCTTTACTTTATGCAATAGGTAGAGAGTCAAATGCAAAAAGTCTAGATCTTGAAAATACCTCCATAAAGTTAGATAAAAGAGGTTTTATAAAAAAAGATGAGTTTTACGAAACAGATGCAAAAGGTGTGTACGTTGTAGGAGATGCAACCGGTGAGTACATGCTCCAACACGCCGCAGCTTATGAGATGAACCACCTCTACAAACTACTCTTTGAAGATGAAAAAGAACTTTTAGAGTTTAAGTATATGCCCCATGCTATCTTTAGTGATCCTGAGATCGCTAGTGTTGGGATCACAGAGGCTGAAGCTAAAGAGAAGAACCTTGATGTTGTGATCT
>JBEPWC010000036.1:0-11471 GCA_041642615.1 Sulfurimonas sp.
ATGGCTAACTGTACCAGCTACCACAAGAAGATCTGCATGACGTGGAGAAAAGCGTAAAACCTCTGCACCAAAACGGCTTATGTCATAGCGACTTGCAGCTGTTGCCATAAACTCGATCGCACAACAAGCTGTTCCAAACACAAAAGGCCAAAGTGAAGCTTCGCGACCCCAGTTTACTACAGCATCAAGCTTAGTTGTAACTACTGCATCATCTAAAAGGCTTGTGTTACTTAGATCCATTTTAAAACCTTTGATCTATAAACGTAGATAAGCCCACCAACAAGCAGACCTATAAAAACAAACATCTCTATGATCCCAAACAAACCTAACTCTCTTAGATTTAACGCCCACGGAAACATAAAAAGCACCTCTACATCAAAGATCAAAAATATGATACCAACGAGAAAAAATTTGACATTAACCTTGTCAAAGCTATCTTTGTGTGTGTCTCTTACACCGCCTTCAAAAGGTTCATTTTTCCTTTTGTTGTCACTCTTTGAACCCAAGTACTTAGTAAGGTGAAATAACAGTGGAAGCAGTATAACCAAGGCTACGATCATCAAAGAAGAAAGCAAGATGTTTGTTTGCATATTAAATCAAACCTTTTTAATTTACTAGTTGGTGTATTGTGGTATATTTTTTGTTATACAGTGCTTAAATATTGTTTTTTGTAACTTAACTCTTTAAGATTTGTACAACTTTTATGAGTGCTTTGTGTTTCAAAATATAGAAAATCTAAATTTTATCTAAAACAGCTTTCTCTTCTATGGTGAAACATTTATGTGGATATTCCACTTCTCTATTTTGAAAAGAAAGAATAGATTTATTAAGAATCACACCAGAGTCAATATTGATGGCTTGGCGAATAGTTTCATTCTTTTGCCAACCTTCTCTTCCTGCTAACACAGTTGGTAAATATACTATTAAAGCAGCAGAGATAGAACGAGTAGCACTCTCCCAAAGATAACTAGGAGTGTGGTCAACTGCATAATAATCTATTGTGTCGTATTTAAACATAGGATTTTTAAAGGTAGTTGGTTTTGCAAAAAAGAATCCCATCCCCTCATCACAACTTACATCGATAATTAAACTATCAGGCTTAAGTGATGAACTCTCCTCTTTTAGAACAAAATCAGTAGGATTTGCAGTATCTTGAAAAACACCATTTACAATAATATCCGCTTCGCTTATAAGCTCAGAAAGTGGACGAACCGTACTATCATGTTCTATAACGACCATTCTTGCTTCATCAGCTTTTCCCTCTTGAACTCTTACATAATGACAATCAAGAACCTCTTCTCGAACCTCATGGTCTGGTCTTTGTATACAAATGGTGATATCTCTAAAACCATGTGCTTTTAGGGCATAAATAGCTCCACGACTCACTGCACCAAAACCAAAAATGATTGTTTTTCTCTGATTCCCATAATGTCCATCAATCCCTTTGAGTTGTAAAGCATGGATAACTGCACAGTATCCTGCCATCTCATTATTTTTATAAAAAGTATGCCGACCTATTTGTCCCTCAGGTGACCAAATAAACATATCTTCAAAGGCTATAAGAGTTTGCTTTCTTTTTATGGCTATATCTGTTATCTCTTGATGTTGTACACAATGGACATATCCCCAAAGTGTTCCACCAACTTTAAGCTCTTCTAAATCAGCTAACACAGGTTTACTGATTATCACTACCCCTATGTTTGCTAGGAGATTATGACGAGTATCAACTCCCCCGCTCAAAGCTGCGATTTCACTATCAGAGATACCAAATGGTGCACCATACCCCTCTTCAAATATTAGTTGTTTTCTCAAAATTTCGGGGATACGCACCAGATGTTCTGGGTGGATTGGAAGTCTTCTTTCGTCTATTTTCTTTGAAGTGCCTATGACACCTATTTTTAAATTATTCATATTTTGTAATCTCCTTGTGATTAATATATTTTTTATCTACTTTTTCTTAAATTCCAAAAACTATTTTGGGCTATTAATTCAGGACCTTGGTAAACACTTTTTAGATCAGATACTGTATATACTGCATTTCTATCAAGTATATTGATGAGTTCTATAAGTTTTGGTATATAACGCCTTTTTTCAACGATAAATAGTACTTCAACAGGTTTCTCTTCACCCATATCTCCATCAACTGAGACTACTGTAAATCCCTCTTCTCGTATCTTGTCTGCTAAAATATCACGATTAAATGAGATGCATCGTATCAGTTCGTTTCCAATAGCAAAACGATTTTCAATCCACATACCAACATAAATACCTGTAGCGAAACCAGCAGAGTATGCAAAGGCAAGATGCCATTGGTCAAGATTTTTAAAAACTTGTCCAGCTGCAACTAACCATATAATGATTTCAAAAAATCCAATGAAAGTAGCTAGTAATTTATAACCGCGAAATATAACAATAGTACGAAATGTCCCTAAAGATACATCAGTAACTCTAGCAAGAAAGATAAAAAGGGCTAATATATAGGGGTACTGGGTTATAAATTCAGCCATTGTTGTTTTTAAGTGTGTTCATCTCTTAATTTCCTTTTATAAAAATTCAATAAGTATGACTATATGAACGAAGGGTAAGTTCCGAAGATTTGTCTGTTTATTTCTATATTGCTCTGTTTTATATGTTGAAAAATTTTTAATTCTCTACAAATGACGGTGTATTAGTCCTAAGAAGCGAGTTTTGTAGTAGTTGCAATACGCGTTTACAAATACAGTTTATCTGAATTGAGATTTTAAAGCAAATGTTTTCTATTAAAAATTTAAAAGTAAAGTTCTGACCCTACCAGTCCCGTCATTCACAGCTTGACCACGCCGTCATTCCCAGCTTGACTGGGAATCTTCTTAAACACTATGATCTTTACTGAAGGGTACTATGCGTCACACCTTGGGAGAGGTGTAACTTATAGTCTGTCTAATGCTTTTTTATAAACTTCCATGTCGTCTCTTTTACCAACAGCAATGGTATATATGCATAATATATCTTCTTTTATTTCATATACTATTCTTATTTTCTTTTTAGCTACATATACTTTTTTAAAACCACTAAGATCCATGTTGTTTTTATTTCCTAGTGGAAGTCCCAGTTCTGGAGACTCTTGAATTTGCTTTAGTTTTTTGAAAACTTTCAAACGTAGTGAGTGATCTAACTCTTTTAAATCATCCTCTACTTTTGGGTGAGTTTTTAGATCATACATTTTATAAGCTACTTGTATTTATGCCAAACTTTTTAGCCATCTCATCAACAGATATATACTCTGACTTTGGAGTTGATTTTCTGTCCTCTATAGTGTCATATATTTCTTTATGCTCAATTAGCTCAAATATAGACTCTAACTTTTTCAATCTTTCATATTCATCTGTAGAGATCACTATGGCTTCTAGCTTATTGTTTTTAAGTACTCCAACTTTTTCTAAAGTGTGTTCTTTTATATCACCAAGTATTTTACTAATAGACTTTGTAAAATCTGTAATTGACAACAGTTCATTTTGTGTATAACTTACCATAGAAAATCCTTTTTAATTTCATAGTAAATATTATACTATATTTTACTGTAAATATCTATTTGTTTAACTCCAACGTCATTTCTAAGTTTCCAACCGTCATTCCCAACATGCCCCACCGTCATTCCCAACATACCCCACCGTCATTCCCAGCTTGACTGGGAATCTTCCTAACTACTATGATCTTTACTAAAGGGTACTATGCATCACATCTCTGGAGAGGTTTGAGTAGATAAATGTAAAGTTATCTAAGCCTACTATGACAACTTAAAGTATCAGTATTACTATCTTTAAAATCTGTGTCGTTTGTTAAAAGTACAAACTGGTTTTCTATACAGATTCTTTCTATCGCCTTATCTGAAAAGTCTAAATTATCTACTCTACACATCATTGTCAGGTCATTTTTAGAGTAGCTCTTTTCAACAACTTCAAATTCATTTAAAATGTCATCTGTTACAGTCAAATATATATCAGCCAAAGCATCTTGCCCATCTTGAGAATTTCTATAGTCTTTATATTTTAAATCTCTTTTAGACAAATCATTTGCTTCTAAGAAATTATCGTACTCGATTCTAATAGCTCTGTTGATAAACTCCGAAACCACAATATAATCAACAACAAAAATATTGTCTTGGTTGTTTAAACGTGTGTATAAAGTAGCATATTGACCTTCCCAATCTGCATATGTTTTCTCGTTCCACCTCTCCTGAGGTGGAATGCATACAGAAGCTAAAAAACCTACCAAAACCTCTCCACTTCCACCAAACCTTTTATACCCTCATAATCTCTAGCACTACTATATCTCCAATGTTGAGCTTCATCTACATACCCTCTTTTTACGGGATTATGATGGATATAGTTTATTTTTTGTATCATTGTCTCATCATTTTGTATCAGTTTTGGTTGATAACCCTCTTCCCACACTTGGTATGTTTTTTCTTTATGATTTGCTTTTTTATAAAACATAAGCTGGTCTAGAATAGTTTTTACATTTGCTTTTTTGAGCATCTCTAGTATCTGTTTGGCTGTGTATTGTTTAAATGATTGCATTGTTTTATGCAATTCGTCACTTGATACTATCATGTGCAGATGATTTTCTAGTATGACATAAGCATATAGTTTGAGATTGTGTTTTTCTTGTAGGAACTTTATGCAGTCTATGATGATCTGCACATTCTCTTGTCTTGTAAATATTGGTAACCAATGAAGTATTGTACAGGTTACAAAGTGTGGATGAGTTGGTTCATATATTTTATATCTTGATCTTCCCATTTGGATATTGTCGTATAGATTAGCTTCTATATGCATTCCACCTCGGGAGAGTTGGAACGAGGGAAGCTCATTGAAGTTTGAGACGATCACATAGTGGGCGTTTGAGTTAGACACTAAGTAGCCAAAGGTTTGAACAGTTGCCTTGTCTAGGTTTTTGGTGTTTTGTGCTTTTAGCTCTATGATCCCTACAACTTCATCATTTAAGTAGATCGCACCATCTGCTTTTTTAGAGTCAGTTTCGTTTTTCTTTTCACGCTCTAAGTTAAAATCATTTGGTTTGGTGCTATCAAGTGTGTAGCCCAAGCAGTTTTCAAAAACATCTTTTAAAAATCCATCTTGGTACTTTTCCTCCTTAACACTTTTAACAAACTCTTTTTTTGCTAAAAACTCTTGAAATTTAGCCCATCTCAAAGCTATTATGCTTTCATCTTGAGAGACACTTTTTAAGACCGATTTTTGGAACATTGTCATAAAAACAAAACCTTTTTAAAATTGTTAGGTTTTATTTTACCAAAATTATTAGTAAGATACGTTTTAAATAGTAATACTTTTATTGTAGAATACGAAAATATTTTAAGGGAGATTTTTTATGAGGCAAAAAAAGCTAGACAAAACACCCGCTAGGCTTGATTTTACACAAAGTTTAACAGGCTTAATTCTCGCAATTTTTATAATGGGTCATATACTTTTTGAAGCATCTATACTTATAAGTGAAGAGATGATGTACAAAGTTACGATCATGTTTGAGGGTTACTACTTTTTTGGTGAGACATATCCTGGGATCGTATCGTTTATGGCTGGTTTTATATTTGTTATATTTATACTTCACTCAGCAATAGCTATTAGAAAGTTTCCAGCTAACTATAGACAGCATAAAGCTATGAAAAACCATGTAGTAAGGATGAAACACGAAGATACAAATCTTTGGATCGTTCAGGTAATGACAGGCTTTGTGATGTTTTTTTTAGGGAGTGTACATCTTTACATGATGATGGCAGAACCATCAGACATAGGACCATATGCATCATCATACCGTGTAGTGCATGAGATGCTAGCACCACTTTATTTTTTACTCTTGATCTCAGTTGTAACTCACGCTTTTATAGGGCTTTACCGCTTAGCTTTAAAGTGGGGCTTTATGGAGGGGAAAAGCACTAAAGTCTCACGTGCCAGATACAAACTTCTTATGAGAGTTTTCATAGTCGTTTACATCCTTTTAGGTTTAGCCTCTTTAGGAAAATACATAAGCATAGGGTTGGAGCAAGACTACAGTGCCGGTGTTGAAAAATACAAAAGTAAAACTATAATCATGGAGAACCACTAATGAAAATAATATATACAGATGTTTTGATCATAGGTGGTGGTTTAGCAGGTCTACGTGTGGCAACAGGTGTTAAAGAGCGTGGACATGATGCGGTTGTTTTAACACTTGTCCCACCAAAAAGAAGTCACTCAGCTGCAGCTCAAGGTGGTATGCAGGCAAGTTTAGCAAACTCTAAGATGGGTGAGGGTGACAACGAAGATGTTCACTTTGAAGACACGATCAAAGGTAGTGACTGGGGAGCTGATCAGACAGTGGCACGCATGTTTACCCACTGTGCCCCAAAGGCTATTCGTGAACTTGCACACTGGGGTGTTCCATGGAGCAGGGTGAAAAAAGGTGATAGAGAGTCGATCATAAATGCCCAAAAAGTAACCATAACTGAAAAAGATGAAGCTCATGGCTTGATCACAGCACGTGACTTTGGCGGTACCAAAAAATGGCGTACATGTTACACATCTGATGGGACAGGACACTCTATGCTTTTTGCGATGGACAACAAAGCCCATGAGGATAATGTAGAGATCCATGAACGCTTAGAGGCGATGGCACTGATCCATGAAGATGGCAGATGTTATGGTGCGATCGCACGTAACCTTATGAGTGGTGAGCTTGTAGCCTACGTATCAAAAGCTACAACGATCGCAACGGGTGGTTATGGACGTATATATGAAGTCTCTACAAATGCGATCATATGTCAAGGAACTGGTCAGGCTCTGGCGTTAGAGAGTGGTGTGGCGACGCTTGGAAACATGGAGGCTATACAGTTTCACCCAACTGCGATCGTGCCAGTTGGGATCCTTACAACAGAGGGTTGTCGCGGTGATGGTGGAGTTCTTCGTGATGTTGATGGTTACAGGTTTATGCCAGACTATGAGCCTGAGAAAAAAGAGCTGGCTTCTCGTGATGTTGTGAGCCGTCGTATGACTGAACATATGCGTAAAGGCAAGGGTGTAAAAAGCCGTTATGGTGATCACCTCTGGCTTGACATAACCATACTTGGGCGCGAGCACATAGAGAAAAATCTTCGTGAGGTTAAAGAGATCTGTGAGAACTTTTTAGGGATCGATCCAGCTGAGGAGTGGATCCCAGTGCGACCTACCCAGTACTACTCTATGGGTGGTATCCGTACACACTACACAGGGGAGAGCCAAACTCTAAAAGGGCTTTACTCTTGTGGAGAGGCCGCTTGTTGGGATATGCACGGATTTAACCGTCTTGGTGGTAACTCTGTAAGTGAAACTGTGGTCTCTGGTATGCTTGTTGGTGAGTATATCTCTGATTATCTAGACTCAGATGATAGTGATGTTACGATCAATGCCAGAAAAATAGAGGGCTTTTTGAAAACTGAACAGGCTAAACTTGACAAACTTTTAGAAAATCACGGTGGTGAGGATGCATATGTGCTTCGTCGTCGCATGGAGAAGATCATGATGGAAAAAGTTGGGATCTTTAGAAATGGAACTGACTTAAAAGAGGCGGTCGATGAGCTTGAAGAGTTGCTTGTAAGAAGCAAAAACATAGATGTATTTCGCTCAAAAAGTCGTGCGGCAAACCCTGCTTTAGAAAATGCTTACAGAACTCAAAAGATGATTAAAGTAGCACTAACAGTTGCAATGGGAGCTTACCTTAGGGAGGAGAGTCGTGGAGCTCACTCACGTGAAGATTTTCCAGAGAGAAATGATGCTAAGTGGCTAAAGCGAACAATAACTTCGTGGCCAGAATCAGATCAAACTCTGCCAACTGTAACGTATGAAGAGATTGACATAGAGTCGATGGAACTTCCTCCTGGGTTTCGTGGTTATGGAAAAGATATGACCATCCATCATGAAAGTACAAAAGATGTACAAGAAAGAGTAGACTCTATAAAAGCTGAGATGGAGGCTAAAGGAAAAAGCAGATTTGAGATCCAAGAGGCTTTAATGCCATTTAAAGACAAACTACCTAAAAAATACCAAGGTAAAAATGAGAGACTAAATGAAAGGTTGGAAAATGAGTAGTAAACAAAGAATTTTAAAGATAGATATACTTAGGTTCGATCCACACGATCCAGATGATTTTCCAACGATGGAGCGTTTTGAGGTAGAAGAAGCTCATGGTATGACGCTTTTTATAGCACTAAACGATATCCGTGAACATCATGACAACTCACTAAAGTACGATTTTGTATGTCGTGCAGGGATCTGTGGGAGCTGTTCCATGCTTGTAAATGGTCGCCCAACTCTGGCTTGTCGTACACTTACTGCAAAACTTGATGATCACATAACACTTGCACCACTTCCACTATTTGAGCTGATCGGTGACTTGTCGATCTACACTGGAAAGTGGATGCGTGGACTAAATGAGAAACTAGAGACCTGGATCCACGACAAAGAAAAAGAACTTGAAGTTGACAGGTTAGAAGAGAGAATGGAGCCAGAGTTAGCAGAAGAGATATACGAGCTTGACAGATGTGTAGAGTGTGGTTGCTGTGTTGCTGGTTGTGGTACAATCCAGATGAAACCATTTTTTACAGGCGCAGTAGGACTAAACAAAATAGCACGCTACCACTTAGATCCAAGAGATAAAAGAAGTGATGAAGACTACTACCACTTAATAGGAAACGAAGATGGTGTTTTTGGCTGTATGACACTGCTTGGTTGTGAAGATGTATGTCCAAAGGATCTACCTCTGCAAAGCAAAATAGCATATTTAAGACGAATAATGTTAAAAACAGCAACAAAAGATTAAAATACTAAAATAAATTAATGAATGGGAAAAATATGAATACAGAAGAGTTAGTAAAAAAGTTTGAAAAGCCAGTTGATAGTATCACATTGTTTTACCAAGCTATGGAGGAAGTTGTACACTCAATAGCTCCACTTTTAGATTCAGACGACAGGTACAGACAAAACTCTATTTTAGAGCGTTTGGTGGTACCGGATAGAGTTATAAAATTTAAAGTTGTTTGGCTTGATGATAATCAAAATATTAAAGTAAATACAGGTTATCGTGTTCAGTTTAACAATGCACTTGGACCATACAAAGGGGGGCTTCGTTTTCATCCATCTGTAAATGAAGGTGTTTTAAAATTTTTAGCATTTGAGCAGATCTTTAAAAATTCACTTACAGGTCTGCCGATCGGTGGTGGAAAAGGGGGAAGTGACTTTGATCCTAAAGGTAAAAGTGACTTTGAAGTTATGAAGTTTTGTTCTGCTTTTATGACAGAACTTCACAAGTACATTGGTCCACGTATGGATGTTCCAGCTGGAGATATTGGTGTGGGTGCACGTGAGATTGGGTATCTTTTTGGAGAGTATAAAAAGATCACATCAAAGTATGAGGGTATACTTACAGGTAAACCTTTTATATTTGGTGGGTCTTTAATGCGTCCAGAGGCAACAGGTTATGGTTTGATCTATTTTACTGAAACTATGCTAGAACTTGAAGAAAAAGAGCCATTAACAGGTAAGATCTGCGTAGTAAGCGGGAGTGGAAATGTCGCACTTCATGCGATCGAAAAACTTCTTCACTTAGGTGCTATACCTGTAACTTGTTCAGATTCAAAAGGGACTATCTACCATAAAGAGGGAGTTGATCTAGAACTTTTAAAAGAGCTAAAGTTTAAAAAACGTGCATCTTTAGAGGATTATGTTGAGACACATCCAGAAGCTAGATATATCCCACTTGATGAATACCCAGAAGATGGACATGCTGTTTGGGATATACCATGTTACGCGGCATTTCCATGTGCTACACAAAATGAGCTTACAGGTATGGATGCTCAAAACTTGATCGCAAACGGTGTTGAGGTTGTGGCTGAGGGAGCTAACATGCCATGTCTTCCAAAAGCAATAAATGACTTTTTACACCACAAAGTTTGTTTTGGACCTGCAAAAGCTGCAAATGCCGGTGGTGTTGCTGTAAGTGAGTTTGAGATGGCTCAAAACTCAGCAATGAGTAAATGGAGCTTTGAAAAAGTTGATCAAAGGTTAAAAACTACAATGCAACAGATTGCAAAACGTGTTATTTTAACAGCACAAGATTACGGTGTAGATGGTAACTACGTAGATGGTGCTAACATAGCTGGTTTTAAAAGAGTAGCTGATGCTATGATCGCTGAGGGAATATAAAAAATGCAAAGCTTTAGTGAGCAACTCTCATTTATAAGGCAAATTAACAACTATGAAGTTGTAAAAGGTATAAATGCTGTTTTGTCAACGGTTGGCTTTAGTGTAGTCAAGGTTCTTCTTATACTTAGTGTTTCTATATTTTTGTTTATAATAAGAAAGTACCTATTTGCCCTTGTTCAAAAGATGTTTATGAAGTTAAACTACACAAAAAAGAACGCAGGTGAGATACTAAAATCTTTAAAGTCTTCATTTGAGTATCTCCTTATATTTATCAATATAGATATTGCCATATATATTTATAATAATTTTGAATCTAACGAGCTAGCAAACACTAGTTTTGAGATCATCTATAGCATAGTGTTTACGGTTATGTTTTACAAAGTGGTTAATAAAATAGCCTATTTAAAGGTAATTAGTCTAGACAAACAAAACATAAGAATAAAAGCATCATTTATTAATGTAGCTATAAAAATAATAAATTTTATAGTAATACTTATAGGGATACTTCTTATTCTCTACTTTTTAGATGTTAATTTAACTGCTGTTTTATCGGGTCTTGGGATCGGTGGTTTTGCCGTAGCACTAGCTGCAAAAGACTCACTTGCAAACTTTTTTGGAACACTCTCAATACTCCTTGGAGATACTTTTAGACAAGGGGATTGGATCGTAGCTGATGGAGTAGAGGGGACTGTTGTAGAGATCGGTCTTCGTGTTACTACTGTTAGAACATTTGACAATGCTTTGATCTCAGTACCAAATGCAAACTTAGCAAACACAGATATAAAAAACTGGAACAAGCGTGAGATTGGACGTCGTATAAAGATGAGCCTTGGTGTTAAGTATGACTCAAAAAGCCAAGATATAAAAAATGCGGTAAAAGAGATCAGAGAGATGCTTTTGAACCACCCTGGAATTGCTACAGAAAATACAAAGATAAACAAAATATACGGACAAAGTGCTAAGATGATCTCCTATGAAGATGACAAGGGGATTAAAAATACCCTTTTAGTTTACCTTGATGAGTTTAGTAGCTCTAGTATAAACATACTAGTGTATTGTTTTTCTAAAACAGTAAACTGGGATGAATGGCTAGCTCTAAAAGAAGATATCATGCACAAGATCATGGAGATTTTTGAGCAAAATAACCTTGAATTTGCATTTCCATCTATGTCTATTTATAAAGAGAATTAACTAATGACAAAGTTATCTAAAGTTTTTTAGATAACTTATCTGCTAATTCTAAGATCTCATCTTTAC
>JBEPWC010000037.1:0-11458 GCA_041642615.1 Sulfurimonas sp.
AGTAACGATGAAGCAGTAGCTATAAAGTTTTTGTTAGAAAAGTATGAATTGCCAGTTGATTATGAGATAAAAGACACTGCTAAGTTTTATGAAGCATTTTTTCTTGATAAGAAAAGCTCAGATACTAAGATCACATTTATAATCCCAAAAGGTATAGGTGATGTTGTGATCTCTGATAAGTGTTCAAAAGATCTAATTATGGATGTGTTAGATAGATTTGGAGCTAAACTATGATAAAAGTTATACTTGTTCTCCTTTTACTAAACACTCTAGTATTTGCAGATGAACAAAATAGTACTAAATCTTTATATGATGATATACAAAATGTAGAACAATCTAACAACATAAAAATAGCAAAATACTTTGCTCTGCTAGACAAACTAGATCAAGAGATCTTAAAAGAAAAAGTTTGGACTAAAAGCTATGCTACTTACTTGACAGCTATAGAGGTAAAGTCAAGCCTTGATGAGATACGTGATCGAATAAAATACTTAAAAACAAAACAAAAAGATCAAGAGTTAAAAGAGGAGTTAAGATCACTTGAAGCTAAAGAGAAGATCTTAGCAGCACAAGTCGCACAGTTAAAAGGTAGTTATTCTACACCTTTTTCAGAGTTAGTTACCCCACCAGATATCAACGATGCACCTAAGGTTACAAACCCTTTTGATATATTTACAGGGATATCTTATATTAAAAAAGTAAACTCTGATTTTGAAGAGTATATGAAAAACAAAGAGGAACTTATAAGGCTTATAAGGCTACTTGAGCGTGAAATTGATATATATAAATCCATAGAAAAACTAGATACCAATCAGACATATACAGCTGAAGCTAAGAGAAAACTAAAGCAACTAGAGCGTTTTAAGAGTGCACTTAGCACGATCACAGCTGCAGCTGAAGTTTATGAGAGACGCTTAGATGTCCTTGAGGTAAATATAAACAACGAAATACAGCAACAAGTTTATAAGCTGATCAAGATTGGGATACTCGTTAGTTTGGTCTTTATTGTATTCTTTTTATTAAAGCTAGCACTTAAGAAGTATTTTACAGATAATGAACGATTTTATATGGCAAATAAAGCTATAAATTTTAGTAATTACACCTTTATAATTTTAATAATATTTTTTAGTTACATAGAAAATGCTAGCTACTTAGTTACAATACTGGGGTTTGCATCTGCTGGTATCGCTATTGCTATGAAAGACTGGTTTATGTCGATCCTTGGTTGGCTTGTGATTGTATTTGGTGGAAGTATACATGTAGGTGATAGGATCAGAGTCGATATGGATGGGATGATGTATGTTGGTGATGTTTTAGATATATCTCCACTTCGTATAACTATTTTAGAAGATATAACTCTTACATCTGTTATGCACAACAGACGTGCTGGAAGGATTGTATTTGTCCCAAATAACTATATATTTACTAGGATGATAGCAAACTACACACACTCATCACTAAAGACTGTGTGGGATGGTGTTAAGATCACTATCACCTTTGAGTCAAACCATAAAAAAGCTATGAGCATAGCCAAAGAGATCGCCAAGAAGTACTCAAAAGGTTATACCGACATAACAAGAAAGCAGTTAAATAAGCTAAGACACCAATACAGTTTAAAAAACACAAGTGTAGAGCCTAGAATCTTCTCTTTTATAGAGAGTAATGGTATGGTTATAGAGTCGTGGTATCTAACTAATGCTTATGCTACTCTAACTCTTAGAAGCGTTATAAGTACAGAGATCGTAGATGCATACAAAAAAGAGGATGATATAACCATAGCATACCCTACTCAGATGCTACATATGGAGGCTTCAGCAAAAAATCCACCTGCTGAAGTTGATGATCATAAACCGGTAACTCTAACATAATGAAAAAAGTTTACTTTAAGACATTTGGCTGTCGTACAAACCTTTATGATTCACAAGTTATGGTTGGAGCACTTAAAGAGTATGAAGTAACTCAAAACGAAGATGAAGCTGATGTAGTGGTGATCAACTCTTGTACAGTTACAAACGGCGCGGATACGCATGTTAGAACTTATATATCCCACGTAGAAAAAACTACTGGTGCAAAAATATTTTTAACAGGGTGTGGTGCACATACAAAAGGGGAGAGTCTTTTAGAATCTGGAAGGGTCCATGGTGTATTTGGTCAAAGTGAAAAGCTAAAGATAGACACTCTTCTAAGTGAGCAAAAACCATATTACAACCCAGGCGATCTAAACCATATAGATGATGCAGTAGTTGATGACTTTGTTGGAAAAAGTAGGGCATTTATAAAGGTTCAAGAGGGGTGTGACTTTAGGTGTTCATATTGTATTATTCCATATGTTCGAGGTGACGCAAGAAGTATGGATGAAAAAAAGATACTTGAACAGATCTCACGCCTAGCGCTTAATGGATTTGGAGAGTTTATATTAACTGGAACAAATGTTGGAAGTTACGGTAAGGATACTGGTTCATCTATCGCAAAACTTATGAAAAGTATATCCAAGATCAGAGGTGTAAGGCGTATACGTTTAGGAAGTGTAGAGCCTATCCAGATAACAGATGAGTTTAAAGAGATCTTAGATGAGCCATGGATCGAAAGACATTTACATATAGCACTTCAACATACCTCCCCAAAGATGTTAAAACTTATGAATAGAAGAAATGTTTATAAACAAGATAGAGAACTTTTTGAGTTTTTAAGAGATAAAGGGTATGCTATTGGAACGGACTTTATAACGGGACACCCTGGTGAGAGTGAGAGTATATGGGCAGAAGCTATACAGAACCTAAAAGCTCTGCCACTGACGCACCTGCATGCATTTTCATACTCAAAACGTGATGGTACAAAATCTGCAACTATGAAACCAGAGGTTAATGGTAAGGTAGCAAAAGAGAGATTACATCAGATCGAGTCGGTCATTGAGCAAAAAAACTATGATTTTCGAGTTGCAAATAATAATATTTTAAATGTTTTAGTGGAGAGTAAAACTAAAGATGGACTCTACCAAGGTTTTGATCAATTTTTTAACAAGCTTTTGTTAAGATCGCAGCATGATCTTGTGGGTAACTGGATAGATGTGGAAAAATATGAGATTCAAAAAAGGAACAACTATGCTAAACTTTAAAACAAATAGAATCGCACTCTATGTTTCATCTTTTTTTATAATTATTTTAGTTTTATTTGCCATATTTAGAGACAATTCAGAAACTATAACCCTTGCACAAGCAAAAAGTATGCTAGATGAAAAAAGTGTAAAAAGTGTGGTAGCTACTAAAGAGTATGTGTTTTTAAAAACTGAGTATGGTGTATACAAGGTCGCTTCATCTCAGGTAAACCCGGCAATGTTTGAGGGCTATAAGGTTGAAGTTGGTGGTGAGAGCAATATTGTTTTGTACCTTTTTGTTTTGTTTTTGATACTAGGGTTAGGTACCCTTGGTGTAAAGCTACTTTTAAACCATCTAAACAAAGAACAGCCATCACTTAAACAGTCTAGCTCACCAATGGGTCCAGGTCAAGACATGGTTGTTGAGTCTATAAAAAGTGATGTAAGTTTTGATGACATAGGTGGAATCAGTGATGTTAAAGTTGAACTTGAAGAGATAATAGACTTTATGAAAAATCCAAAACGTTATAAAAGTTTTGGTGCACGCCTGCCTCGTGGTGTTTTACTTGTAGGTCCTCCTGGTGTTGGTAAGACAATGATTGCAAAAGCAGTTGCTAGTGAAGCTGATGTTCCATTTTTTTACCAAAGTGGTGCATCTTTTGTCCAGATCTATGTAGGTATGGGTGCTAAGCGTGTTCATGAGCTTTTTGAAGCAGCTAAGAGAAACTCACCATCTATTATATTTATTGATGAGATCGATGCAGTTGGTAAAAAAAGAGATGGATCACGAAACGATGAGCGTGAAGCTACACTTAACCAGCTCCTTACAGAGATGGATGGGTTTGAAGCATCAAGTGGGGTGATCGTAGTAGCTGCTACAAATAAGATAGATGTACTAGATGAAGCACTTTTGCGAGCTGGACGTTTTGATAGACGTATATTCGTTGAGCTTCCTACAAAGATTGAACGTACCTCAATCTTAACAAAGTACCTAAGCAAGGTTCCACACTCACTTGATATATCTGCTATTGCAAATATGACAGTTGGGTTTAATGGAGCATCTTTAGCAGCCCTTGTAAATGAAGCAGCACTTTTGTCTTTAAGGCAAAAAGATATTCAAGTAACACAAGATCATTTTGAACAGGTAAAAGACAAGGTTGTCTTTGGTAAGAAAAAACTTCAAATCCTAAGCGAGAAACAAAAGAAGTATCGTGTCACCTACCAAGCTGCAAAGGTTATGGTTGCTACGTACTATGATATCCCTTTTGAGAAGCTAATACTAAGCAATGAGAGGCTTACACCTGCTACAAACGATCCTTTTATAAAGAGTGAGCTAGAGGAGCGTGTAAAGATGCTTTTAGCTGGTACAGTAGCTTGTAATATGAAGTACAGTGAGCATTCAAGTAGTGCTAAAAAAGATCTAGATGAGGCAAAAGAGCTTGTTGAGAAGATGCTGCAAGAGTACTCTATGGGTGAGAGCGTATATCCAAAAGATGGAGAAAAAGAGAAAAAGATGGATGAGCTTTACAACAATACCGCAAAACTAATCTCATCGCTTCCATCGGTTATTCAAAATATCGAATCAGATCTAAATGAGTTTGAGAGCATAAGTAAAGAGAGAGTAAAAGAGTATATAAATGAAGTTCTTTAGTGGGTTTTCTCTTCAAAATGAGTCTTATCTTTTTGAAAAGTATATAAAAAAGAGTGACTACACTATATGTGGGTTTTCATATGGAGCAATTAAAGCTTTGGAATACACTCTAAAACTTCTTAGTAGTAAAAAAAGAGTTGATACCTTGCAACTTTTTTCACCCGCTTTTTTTCAAACCAAAGATGCAAAGTTTAAACGACTTCAACTAATGGCTTATAGAAAAAATGAGCAAGTTTACTTAAATCAGTTTTTAAACTCCTGCTTTTATCCATACGAAAAAAAAGTTGTTGAGAAATCCACTACAGTTATTGATGAGCTTGAGGAGTTACTAGAATATAGATGGGATCTTGTGACTTTAAAAGAGTTAAGTAGTGCAGGTATAAATATAGAAGTATATTTAGGTGGCGAAGATGCTATAGTAGATGCAAAGTCTGCAAAAGAGTTTTTTAAAGAGGTAGCTACAGTTACCTACATAAAAGATGCTAATCATTTTTTACAATTAAATTAATTTTATGGAGATTTATATGGACAAGATAAAAATAGGTGTTATAACAGCAAGTGATAGAGCAAGTAAAGGTATATATGAAGATATTAGCGGTGTAGCTATACAAGACACTATGAAAGATTACTTAAAAAGTGAGTTTGAGATAGTTTACAGATGTATCCCAGATGAACAGGAGCAAATAGAATCTACTATGAAAGAGCTTTGTGATGATGAGATGTGTTGTTTAGTTGTAACTACTGGTGGCACAGGTCCAGCACTTCGTGATGTTACACCAGAAGCTACAGAAAATGTGTGTCAAAAGATGATGCCTGGTTTTGGAGAGTTGATGCGTCAGGTTAGTTTGCAGTATGTGCCAACAGCTATACTTTCACGTCAGAGTGCAGGGATAAGAGGTAAAAGCTTGATCATAAACCTACCTGGAAAACCAAAGTCGATCCGTGAGTGTTTAGATGCAGTTTTTCCAGCGGTCCCGTACTGTGTAGACTTGATCGAGGGTCCATACATGGAGACAAATGAGGATGTTATAAAAGCTTTTAGACCAAAACAAACGAAGTGAAGTTTCTTTAGAAAAGTTAAATAAAGTATAATGCTATGTTATTGCTATTTTTTAAATGTATAATTTAGAAAAGGTATATAACAAGGAGCTAAGAGATGACACTAGTTGAACTTTTTACAGACTATATTGTTAATAGAAAAGATTTAAGAGATTATGTACAGGAGAGAAAAAAGTTAAACGAAAGAGGGGAGTTTAACGACGCAAAGCTCATAAAAGCCCAAGAAAATTTAGACAGACTTAAAAAAGAAGACCTTAAAACTTACGAACAGATGTATATGATTTTAGACAAGATCATAAAAGCTGATAAAGGATACTTTGTGGAGTATTGTATAGATTTTACAAAGGCTACACTGAAAATGTATAGCTCAAATGCAACACCTCAAGAGATATGTAAAGACTATGCAAATGATCTAAACCACCGTTATAGTGGTGCTTAATTTACCTTTAAATAAAAAATAACAAAATAATAAACAACAATTATGTTTAATTAATCAAATAGATATTATAATTCTCCAAATTAGATAGATAGTATAAATTGGGGAAAAATGACAGAGATACACTCACATACATTTAGATTTAATACACCTTGTGTTGATGATCCAAATAAAATAAACTTTAACATCATCTCTATAATTGAAGAGGATGCAAAAAAGCACTATATTAACTATATATATTACTATATAGTTGAAGATGACGAGATATTTACTAGGGAAGTAAATATAAAAGTGGATCGTCACTACTATTTAGAGATTGCAAATGCTTCTATAGATGATACTTATAGAAAAAAGAGACTCTTTACGATCATAGGAAAAAGATGTTTTGGAAATAATGATAATAGAGTTGATTGTTATTTTTTAGAAAAAAATCTAGATCAAAAAGATATACTAAAGTGTTTTGACAAACATAAAAATGATCCACTAAACCATCCAATTCTACATGAGATAACTACACACACAACAAACAAGTATGAAGCTTATCTTTTTTATTGTAAAGATAGGTATTACTGTGTTTTAAAGCAGACAAATATATCAAGTAGAAAAACTTTTGAAAAATCTTTTTTAGTTCAAATGACTAAATCAGACTATACAAAACTTACTACATACCAAACAAATGAGCTTAAAATTGACTACATATTTAATCTTATTGGGAGGATATATTTTGAACAACAACCATTGGTTAAGAAAAAAAGTGATGAGATAGACTATAGTCCTGAAACTATTATCGGTAAAAAACTTGAAGAGATAAGTGATGGCACAATTACAAATAAAACTTTTTTAAACAAAGAACTGTTTGAGAGTCTCAAGTCTAAAAGAAAAGCTATAGAGAATGTCTATTTTAGCTTTTTAAGTAGGGCATTAAAGTTTATACACGATCCAGATGATGAAGAAACTATATTTTTATTTTGTGATGTTATCTCTGAAGCTGTAGAGATAATTAAAGATGAAGAGTTGTTAGAAGAGATAGTATCATCTTTAGAGTTGTTAAAAATAATAATAAAAGAGAAAAAGATCTCATATATAATGTCAAAAAAAGACCAAGACATAAAAGATATTTTTATATTTATGTTAGAGATGATTACGGCTTGGAACCTAACAATAAACCAAAATAGTTTAGAATCTTTTAATAGAGCTACAATAGATCTTTATAATATTTTAAAACATTTTATAGACAAATATTTTAAATTTTATTATGACTACAAGACTATAGACGCTAAGTCTAAAAGTGATAACTTTGAAACAGTAGATAATGAGGATATAAAAGAAAAAGTAGTAGATATTCCAAAGGTCTCTGCAAGTGACTTTTTTCAAAGAGTAAGCTTTGATGTAGAGAGTCTAGATGAAGCACTAGAGCTTCAAAGTGAGTTAGAGAGTTGTATGTATACAGATACTTCGATTGAGGTGATTCAGATTAAAGCTCATGCATTTTTGAGGTCATCTATGCATATGTTAAACAAAATCTACGAGTTTCAAAACATAGCTTATGTGCTCTCAATTTTTGATGAACAGCTAGATAGACTGCTTGGTTTAAATAATGGGGAATCGTTTGAATATTTTAAAAATATAATAGATGAGCTAGTAGATTGGAAATATGAGGTATTTGTAGATCGGACATCTAAAGATATACACAATATTGAAGATAGACTTTATCTTAAAATTGCTCAGGTTGATATATTTATAGAGGAGAGTTGCGATTAAATTGAGATTCTAATCCCAACAGGGCAGTGATCTGATCCTGTTAAGTGATCTAGTATAAAAGCATCCTCTAGGTTTTCTGCTAGATCTTGGCTTATAAAAAAATAATCGATCCTCCAGCCAACATTTTTACCCCTTGCTCCAAAGCGGTAGCTCCACCAGCTATATCTATCAGTCTCATCACCATTTACATATCTAAATGTATCTATATAGCCGTGTTCTATGAGTTTGTCGATCCAGGCACGCTCTATTGGTAAAAATCCAGATGTTTTAGAATTTGATTTTGGGTTTTTAAGATCTATCTCACGATGAGCTGTGTTGATATCACCACAAATTATTATTGATTTTCCATCACTTCTTAATTGTTCGCAGTGTTGTAAAAATTTATCATAAAACTCCATTTTATAATTGAGTCTATCTTCATCTTTTTGACCATTTGGAAAATACACATTAAATAAAACTGTATCACCATAGTGTTTTTCAACAATCCTACCTTCATTTAAAATATCTATATGCTCAGCAACTGATGTTAAGTCTGATCTTATAGATGAATATATTGCGGTGCCGCTATAGCCTTTTTTGTCTGCTGAGTTCACATCTAACTCCAAATACTCTTTATCAAAAAGGGTGTTAGGGAACTGCTCTGGAAGTGCTTTGATCTCTTGTAAGCAGAGTATATCTGTATCGCGTTCATCTATCCACTTAAGTGCTTCTTTATTTGAAACAGCACGTATACCATTTACATTCCATGAGATTATTTCTATAGAGTCTGACATATTTGTTTCCATTGTATTATTTGGTGGTGTTGATGGGTTTTTAGCTAAAGGAAAAAACCTTTAGCATAGTGTTGTTATACGAAGTCTACTTTTACAAGGTGGTGATTAAGCCCAAGCTCATCAGCAGAGCATCCAAGAGCAAGCCCTAGCATCTGTTGCATATGTAAAACAGGAAGGGCAACTTCACGACCAATAGCTTCTGATGAGTGATGAGTTTGTGTATCAAGCTTTAAGTGACAAAGTGGACATGGTGTAACCATCCAATCAGAGTCGTTATCCATTGCACCTGCTATTGCATTACCTGTTAAAATAGATGCTGTTTTTGGTGCTTGTAGCTCCACATGAAAACCACAACATTTGTTTTTCTCTTCATAGTCAACATTGTGACCACCACAAGCGATGATTAGATCGTCTAGTGAAGTAGGGCGGTAAGCGTTTTCAGGAGTCTTATGAGTTTCATTTTGAAGCTCACTAGGTCGGATATTATGACACCCATAAAACGGTGCTATATTGAATTCTGAGAGTGGTGTTTTTACCATCTCTTTTATTTTATCTAGCCCAAAGTCATCAATGAGTGCATATAAAAAGTGTGTAACCTGAGATGTCCCTTTATACTCCAGACCAACCTCTGCTAATTTTTCATTAACTTGTGCTTTTAGTTTTTCATCATTATCTAAACGATTTTTAGTCATTGCAGTATTTAACTGACAAGTGTTACAGATAGTTACCATTGTTAAACCATGCTTTTCAGCATATGCGATATTTCTTGCATTTAAAACTAACGATAAAAAGTCGTCATAATCTTGTAGATGTGAAGCTCCACAACATGAAGCCTCTGTAAGCTCAACTAGCTCAATTCCAAGTTTGTCTGCAACAGCCATAGTTGATTTCATCTGTTCAGGAGTACTTTGTTTAGCTGTACAGCCAGTAAAAAGTGCGTATTTTAATTTTTCCATAGTTATCTCCTAAAACTTCACAGTTGATGATGATTTTACAAGTGTTTTAATCTCATCAAGATTTTGCGATTTTGTAATTGCCCATGGTGGTACAATTTTACCTTTTCTAAACATTTTAAGCGCTACAGGCACATGTTTTACAATAGCTGGACCCTCAGAGTAAAGAACAAGCCCACCCTCATCAAGTACACCATTTTTAGCGATTGACTTTTTAAATCCAACTGCGTGGCGAGTTGCAACATTAGAGTTTGCTACTCCCTCTTTAAATAGCATTTGATGAAGCTTTGTGATCTTATCGATCGGATTTACATCTTTTGGACAAACCTCTGCACACTCAAAACATTTTACACAATCCCAAACACCTTGACTCTCAGAGTGAAGCTCTGTTAGTCTCTCTTTGTGTGCTTGATCACGAACATCTGCTTCAAAACGGTAAGCTTTTGCAAAAGCTGCTGGACCCATAAAGTTATCATTTACTTCAACTACAGGACAAGCATAGTGACATGCCCCACATTGTATACATATATCTGCATCAAGAAGTGCTTCAGCCTCATCTTGAGTAACTATATGCTCATGTTCAGGGTTTTCATCAACATCTGAGATCAAGAAGGGGTGTATATTGTCATGTTTCTGCCAAAAATCTCCCTTATCTATAACCATGTCTTTTACAGCACGCTTAATGCTTAATGGCTCTATTGTTAGTTCATTACCAAAAAGCTCAACCATAGAGTTCATGCTCTGTTTACATGCAAGTGTGCCTCTGCCATTTACTTTGACTGCACATGCTCCACAGATCCCGTGACGACAACTTCTTCTATACGAAAAGCTACCATCGTGATCCCATTTTATTCTGTTTAATATATCAAGCACCACTTCTTCTGAAGTTACTTCCATCTCATATTTTTCATAGTATGGAAGATAATCATTTTCAGCGTTAAAACGAAACACTTTAAAGTTTACTTTTTGTGTTGTAATACCATCTGTACTCATAACTTTACCTCCCTTACCTAGTATGTTCTTGCTTTAAGTTCATGTTTGCCAAGTACAACATCCATGTAATCAAGTTTAATATCACCGTTTTTATCCATATAAGCCATAGTGTGCTTTAAGAAGTTTTCATCATCACGTGTTTCATAGTCTTCTCTATAGTGAGCACCACGACTTTCATTACGAGCGATCGCACTCTCAACTATAAATGCAGAGTAGTCGATCATATGTCCAAGCTCTATAGCTTCTTGTAGTTCCGTATTAAATAGTTTTGATTTGTCTTTTATTCGTATGTTTTTAAATCTAGCTCTGATCTCTTTAACATCAGTGATCGCTTTTTGTAGAGTCTCTTTTGTTCTAAAAGCTCCTGCGTTGTCAGTCATTGTTTGTTGAAGCTCATCACGAAGGTTAGTTATGCTTTCATCACCGTTATTATTTAAAATAAAGTCTATCTCTTTAAGTGTATCAGCTGCATCATCTTGGGTTGCTTCACGAAGCTCTAGTTTGTCAACCTCTTCTACCATTGTTTTACCCACAAAGCGACCAAAAAGAAGGGCTTCTAAAACAGAGTTTGCACCTAGGCGGTTTGCACCATGAACAGATACACATGAACACTCACCAGCAGCATAGAAACCTTCAACTAATTCATCGTTGTTTTTTCTAACATGTCCTGGGATATCCACAGGGATTCCACCCATAGAATAGTGTGCTGTTGCAGAGATTAAAATAGGCTCTTTGATC
>JBEPWC010000038.1:0-11458 GCA_041642615.1 Sulfurimonas sp.
AATGGTTCTTTTTGTATTTGTCCTAAAAACTCTATTCTTACCATCTTTTTTTCCCATTATTTTTTTGTGGCAATTATATCAAAGATAATATTATCTCTGTATAATAGCACTTATGGTTTTTGGAAAAATAGAATATTTAAATTTACTCCCCTTTCACGTGTTTATGAAAGGCTTTACTAAAAGTAGCCAACAAAAGATGAGTATGCACTACTACGGTGGAGTACCCGCTATAGTTAACAAAAAATTTATTAAACACAAAGTTGATGCAGCTTTTATATCAAGCATAAAAGCCAAAAGATATGAGAATGTAAACTTAGGTATAATTGCTAAAAAAGAGGTAAAAAGCGTTATCTTAATACCAAGCGATAAAAACATAAAAGATGTAGAGTCTGCGACATCAAATGTTTTAGCTGATCTACTTGGTTTAAGTGGTGAAGTACTAATAGGAGACAAAGCACTAAAGTACTACCTCAGCGGCAAGGAGCACATAGATCTTGCAAAGGTGTGGAACCAAACACACAACCTACCCTTTGTGTTTGCCCTTTTGTGTTTTCACAAAGACAAAAATGTCTACAAAAAAATAGAAAAAAAGTTTTTAAAACAACCAGTTAAGATCCCTACTTATATACTTAACAAAGCTTCAAAAAGAACAGGGATCTCAAACAAAGATATACTTGATTATCTAAAGTATATCTCTTACGACTTTGACAAAAAAGCAAGTCTTGGTCTTAAAGCTTTTTACAAAAAAACTAGTCATCTAAAAGTTTAGCAAGCTGTTTTCTGTAAGCTTTTAAATCAAAATCTTTTAAAGATGATGCACCGCTTTGTATAGCTGCCTCAGCTACAGCAGATGAGACCTCAACAATCAGTCTTTTATCAAATGGTTTTGGGATTATATAGTCTTTACCAAACTCTAATTTTTTACCATATATCTCATTAAGATACTCTGGAGACTCCTCTTTAGTTAAAAGTGCAAGAGCTTTTGAAGCGGCTAGTTTCATCTGTGTATTTATCTCTTTTGCTTGTGTATCTATCGCACCTCTAAATATAAAAGGGAAACCTAAAACATTATTTACTTGATTGTCAAAGTCACTTCTCCCTGTTGCTACAATAGCATCTGGACGTACTTTTTTAACCTCATCTGGGAACACTTCAGGGGTTGGGTTTGCTAGTGCAAAAACAATCGGGTTTTTATCCATAAGTTTGATATCTTCTAGTGTAAATGTTCCAGGCTGAGAAAGGCCAACTACTACATCAGCATTTTTAAAGATCTCGCTGTGTTCCATCCAACACTCACATGCAAACTCTCTTTTATAGTGGTTTATATCACTTCTCCCCTCATGAACCAAACCGCGTGAATCAAGCATATAGATCTCATCAGCACCCAACTCTCTGTAAAGTCTTGCACATGAAATAGCAGCAGCACCTGCTCCCACTATTACTATTTTTAGGTGCTCTGTATATTTACCGGCTATTTTACTGGCATTTATGATCCCAGCTGCTGAGATCACAGCAGTTCCGTGTTGATCATCGTGCATTACAGGGATGTTTAGCTCTTCAACAAGACGCTTCTCAATCTCAAAACACTCAGGTGCTTTTATATCTTCAAGGTTAATCGCACCAAATGTTGGGGAGATTGCAGAGACAACTGAGCAAAATCTATCTACATTTTCTGTATCTACCTCTATGTCAAAACTATCTAGTGCTGAAAACTTTTTAAATAGTACACATTTGCCTTCCATAACAGGCTTTGAAGCTAAAGCACCAATATTTCCAAGTCCTAAAACTGATGTCCCGTTTGATATAACAGCTACAAGGTTTCTCTTTGCTGTATACTTATACGCATCCTCTGGGTTATCAGCTATTTTCAAACATGGGACTGCTACACCTGGTGTATACGCAAGAGATAGATCTTTTTGAGTTTTTACGCTCTTAGTAACATTTACAGATATTTTTCCTGGTTTTGGAAACTCATGGTAATCAAGTGCTTCTTTTTCTTCTTTTTTTTGTTTTGGCATATATTCATCCTTTAGTTTGTTCATTTAAATCACGCAAGAAACCCTTCATAAGTTCAACTTGCTTCTTATGTTTTTTTCTTTTTGACTTATCGTCACTATGTTGAATCTTCTCTTTGAGTGATTCTATCTTTTGCTCTAGAGCTTTTTTTAGCTTCTCTTTTTTTGCTTGCTCCTTTTCTTGAAGCTCCTTATCCATACTAAAAAAGTTCTCTATCTTTTCAAATAACTTCTCAACCCCCATCTACTCACTCCTTGTTAGTGATCTTACATCTTTATCTTTTACCCATAGTGTTATAGCTGAATCTATAAGATTGCTAGATATTTTATATGTGTATGAATTATCATTGATCAGTGAAGTAGCAGCCTTAGAGTTTATCTTTTTCTCACGGATCAAAGAGTCAATTTTTCCATTTTGTATATAGTCAAAATGTTCCATCTCCTCCTTTAAAGAGTTAATATGTGTAATGATATCTAGATCATCATCAATTCCCCTAATATGATAGATCGTATCGATCGTTTTTGCAATGTTTTTTCTAAGGTTGTTGTACTCATTTCTCATACTTTCATTTTTCCCACGCAGATATCTGTCTATATTTTTTTGCAACTCCCTTACATCTTTTATTGCCTCTACTATATTTCTGCAAGATATTTTAAGTCTATAGATCTCATCTTGCTCTTGAGCATCCATCTCCTCTTGAGCTAGTGTTGAGAAGTATAGTATCTCGCTATATAAACCTTTTATATTTTTTTTGTAGTACTCATCAATGTTTGTCTCAATCTTGTCAATAGACTCCTCTATAGCACATGTTATATCATCGCTTCCTATATACTTGTGACGATGCAAAGATAGTGCATGTGAAATAACCTCGATCCCATTGTCATAAAGGTGTTCAACCTCTTTTCTTACTGCACTTAGTGCAGCTTCAGGTGAGTTTATAACCGCCTCGTCTAAATACCTTGCTTTTTCTTGTGTCTTTTTTTCTCTAAAAATAGATTTTAAATACCTCACTAAAATACTTGTAAAAGGTGCTACAAGCAATACTCCAAGGACATTAAATATAGTATGAAAAAGGGCAAGTTGGAGTATATACTCATCTTTGCCTATGCCTATGTATGAAGATATATAGGTAACAAGGTCGGCTAACTGATACAAAAACACTATTGCTACAACTGCTGTGATCATGTTAAAAATCAGGTGTGCTACTGCTAACCTTTTTGCGTTATTATTTGACTTGATAGATCCTATGATAGCTGTAACGGTTGTACCTATATTTGATCCAACTGCTAAAGCTAGTGCATTGTAGTACTCTACATGTCCAACGGCTAGTGCTGTTATGATCAGAGCCATTGTGGCTGAGCTTGACTGGATGATGATCGTAGCAAGTGCTCCAACAGCTACATATACTAATATACCAAGATACCCCTCAATAGAGAGTGATGCTAGATCGATCGCATCTTTTAGAGAGTCAAAGCCAGTTTTCATATAAGCGATCCCCAAAAACACAAACCCTAAACCTAGAAGTATATTTCCAAAACCTTTGTATGTTTTTTGATTGTTAAAGCTTAGGATCACACCAAAACTGATCATAGGAAGAGCATATTTTGCTATGTCTATTTTCACACCAAAACTTGAGACTATCCACGCAGTTGTAGTTGTCCCTATATTTGAGCCAAAGATCACACCAACTGCACCACTAAGCGTAATAAGTTCAGCACTTAAAAATGAGATCACAATGATAGTTAAAAGCGAAGAGCTTTGAACAACTGAAGTTGCCAAAAAACCTGAGAGTATTGACTTTGGAAGGTTTGATGTGCTTGTCTTTAAGATCTTTTCCAAAACTCCTCCACTAAAGAGTTTAAAGCCATCCTCCATAAAAAGCATACCGATCAAAAATATGGTGATCCCTGCAATTATCTCTTTTGCATTTTCATTTGAGAGGATCAAAAAAGCAACAAAGAGTAAAAACAGTGGGTAAAGGTATCTTTTATACATAATCAAAGGATACTACGTTTTAAATAAGTTTATTATAAAACCTCTATTTTGGTATAATTTGGCAACACTAAAAGGAGAAGTATTTTGGTAGACTCAAGAGCTGGGAAAAAAGTAAAAAAAGAAGATCTTATAAACATAGATGATCTTACAGATGCGTATTTTAAAAACAAACCAGACCCAGATGTGGATGAGCATAAAGTTGTTTTTGGAACATCTGGTCATCGTGGATGTTCATTTAAAAATAGTTTTAATGAAACTCATATTTTAGCTATTAGTCAGGCTCTTAGTGATTATAGAAAAGCAAACAACATTTATGGTGTTTTATATATAGCAAAAGACACCCATGCACTATCAACTCCAGCAGAACTAAGTGCTTTAAGAGTTTTTGTAGCTAATGGGATTAAGTGTGCTATAGCTAAGCATAATGGCTACACACCAACGCCTGTTCTTTCATTTACTGTAATTGAGGCAAATAAAACTTCAGATAAACCTTGTGATGGTGTTGTGATCACACCTTCTCATAATCCACCAGAAGATGGAGGTTTTAAATATAATGCTACTCACGGTGGTCCAGCTGATACTGATGTAACAAGTATTATAGAAAATAAAGCGAATGAATATATAGCTAATAACCTAGAGGGTGTAAAAACTGTTGATGAGAAAATAGCTCTAAACTCGGCAATAAAGTTTGACTTTATAACTCCATATGTAAAATCACTTGATGAGATCATAGATATTAAACTACTTCAAGAGAGTAAGCTTCATGTTGGAGTAGATCCATTAGGTGGATCAGGGATTGAGGTTTATAAAAAGATCAATGAGATCTATGGACTTGGACTCGATATTGTAAATGAGCATGTAGATAAAACATTTAGTTTTATGTCTTGTGATCATGACGGTAAAGTAAGGATGGATTGTTCATCCCCTTATGCTATGACTTCACTTGTTTCTCTAAAGGATAAGTATGACTTAGCTTTTGCAAATGATCCAGACTTTGATCGTCACGGTATTGTCACAAAAACAGGGTTGATGAACCCTAACCACTACCTCTCAGTTGCGATTTGGTACCTTTTTCAAAATCGTGAGGGGTGGAAGAGTGACCTAAAAATTGGTAAAACTTTAGTATCTAGTTCTATGATCGACAGAGTTGCTAAGTCTATAGGTAAAGAGGTTTTTGAAGTACCTGTTGGGTTTAAATGGTTTGTAGATGGACTTAAAAACGGTTATCTTGGATTTGGTGGTGAAGAGAGTGCCGGAGCTTCATTTTTAAGAAAAGATGGAAGTGAGTGGTCTAACGACAAAGATGGGATCATACTAAATTTACTAGCATATGAGATAACTGCAAAACTCAAAAAAGATCCTTCACTTATATATAAAGAGTTAGAAGATGTCTTTGGAAAATCATACTATGAAAGAAGTGACGCGCCTGCAAACAGTGAACAAAAAGCAAAACTTAAAAAACTAAGTCCTACCGATATAACTTCTAAAACTCTAGCGGGCGAGGAGATCATAGACATCTTTACAAATGCTAAAGGAAACGACAAGGCTATAGGTGGACTAAAAGTTGTAACTAAAAACGGTTGGTTTGCTGCACGTCCATCTGGGACTGAAGATATCTACAAAATTTATGCAGAGAGTTTTGTATCTAAGAATCATTTAGCTACAATTCAAGATGAAGCCAAAGAAATTGTTCTTAGCGTTATAAAATAAGGAGTCTTTTGTGACAAAGTTAGAAAATATATCGATGATCAAAGAAGCAAACACTTACTTTGATGGTAAAGTAAACAGCCGTACGATCTACTTAGAAGATGGAAGTAGACAAACATTAGGTGTAATGCAGCCTGGTGCATACACTTTTGACACAAATGAAGCAGAGATCATGGAGATGATGAGTGGTGATCTAGATGTAAGACTACCTGGTGAGAGTGAATTTAAAACACTAAATACACCTGAGAGCTTTAACGTACCTGCTAACTCTTCTTTTGATGTAGTGGTTAGAACTGTAACAGATTACTGCTGTAGCTACGTATAGTTATAGTACATTATATAGCTTTTAAGCTTGTTAACATAATATAAGTTTTAGACTCAAGAATCTAAGGCAAACAAACTATGGTTGATAAACAGATAGTAGCTCCAAACCTTTTGCAAATTATAGACTCCATAGAAGATGGTAGGTTTAAAATAGCAGATGGTTGGATAGAGGTACCTTCTGTCGTCTCCATTTTAAAAAATCGAAAAATCTCCCTAAATAAATTCAAAGATAATTTTGGCGTACAGATCATTGAATACTTTATCGGCGTAGTTAGAGAAGAAAAAATGGCAGGAAACTGCCCTGTTATGAGTAAGCTTGTAAACTATCTGCTAAACAAAGCTATTAATCCAAAAGAAGTTTTTAATATATGTATGGGATTTAGAAAAACACTAATAGCATACATATTTAAAAACAACCTAAATGGCGAAAATACAGTTGAATTAATGGATGAGATAGCAGATATATTTGATACTAACCTTGCAGGTGTGTTAGATATATTTACAGAACTTTATAAACAACAGCAAGAACATATTATAAAGTCTCAAGAAAAAAATATTAAGTTTAAGCAAGTATCTCAAATAATAAATTTCATATACAATAAAATCATCATTGTAAAAAATGGAAAAATAATAATGGCTAACAAGTCATTCTTAGAACTCACAAACAGCTCAAGTATAAAAGAGTTTTACAAAAAACATGCAGATCATATTCGTGATGAAAAAAATTTCAATAAAGATTATTACTGTATGGGAAAAATAGATGAGTGGCTAAAAAAAGTGTGTAAAAACAACAACTCTTTTAATGTAAATACCTACAACTACAAGATGGATGAAGTTTTTACATACAATGGCAGAGTTACACTTATGCCAGATAGAGAAGATGAAAAGTACATCATAAGCTTTAACAACGTCTCAAAGTTTATAGAACAAAGCAGTAAGATAAAAAAGAGTTTAGAAATAGATAAACTTACAGGTATGTACAACTACATAAAATTTGAAAGTATTTTATATGAAGAGGTATCAAAGATAGAAAATGTTTATACTGAGTCAGCTCTTGTAATTATAGATATTGAAAGTTTAAAACCAAAAAAAGATTCAATTAATACAACAGAGTACAACAACGTAATTTTAGAGGTTGCAAAAATCATCCAGAAAAGTGTCTGTAGCGATAGTTACGCTGCCCACCTTTACGATACAACATTTGCTATCTTGCTACCTGTAGATACTCAACAAAATACTTATGACTTTTGCAACAACCTATTTTTAGCACTAAATAGCTTTGGTGAAAAAGTCAACTTATCACTTTCATGCTTTGATTATTCGGAGGATGTTAACCAGTCACTTCGTCATGCTTTAAGTTTAGTGGAAAAAGCAAAAAAGCAAAAAGAAAATAGTGTGGTTACTGATTTTGACAATGTATATGAGTCTGAACCACTTGAAAATCAAGAAAAATATATCTCTCTTTTAAAACAGTCAAATTGTATAGATATGACGACTTTTTACAAAGAGTTGCCTATCCTTAGTTCTAATGAAATTATTGGTGCAGATAACTGCAGTGTAAAGGTTCGCAGTTCTAAAAAACAGCTTATATCTACTAAACCAAATAAGTCTATATATTTTAAACTGCCTAATCATAAATACACAAAAGCTAAAATAAAAAAAATAGATTTAGAAAATAAAACTATAACTTTACATAATTTTAAAGAGAGTAAAGAGTCACCAATAATTAGAACACACTTTAGAATAAAAGCTGAAGAAAACATACAGACTACTATACTTTACGAAGACCAGGCAATGACAACTACTCTTATAGATTTAAACTCGAAGACAGTTTCACTCTATAGTGAAGAGCTAAACTTTATAGAGATGGACTTAGAAGTAAATGTTTATACTGAGCTCTCCATCAAAGGTGAAGTATATAAAATAAACTCTCCAGGAAAAGTAATAAAAATTATAGAAGGTGATCACAGCTATAGAATAATAATAGAATGTTTCTACAGTGTGCAAGACGAGTCTATAATTAACAACTATATATCTTTAAGACAGATAGACATTGTAAAAGAGATACACGACAAAAGTTTATAGTTAATTATACTTTGGTATTTTTATTAATTAGCCAAAGCGAAATAAAAACTACTGCGGTTCCTAAGAACATATTAAAAGTAAATTTTTCATCTAAAAGAAAAACACCCAATACTGAAGCACTTATTGGAATCAAATATGTTACCAACAACAACTTTACAGCACCTACACTAAAAAGTAGTCTAAAGTAGATTATATATGCTATTGCTGTTGACACAATAGCAAGTAGAAGTAAGTCTTTAAGTTCATAGATAGAACTAACACTTGCACTGTTTATAGATGAAAAGAATATAAAATACATTATTATGGAACTTGCTGTTAACATACCAAATACATTAAATATTGGATTTTGATCTTTTAACCTCTTACCAAAAACCCCTGCAAATGCATAAGATATAGCTCCTATAATTGCAAATATACCTGCCGTTTCAAAGTTCCCAAAACCTTTTGGTAAGAGTAAAATAACCATTCCAATAAAACCGATTAAAATACCTACTGATTTAGATAAAGACAGTTTTTCATCTTTGGTCAAAAAGTGTGCTAATACCCCTATAAAAATTGGTGTTGTTGCATTAAATAATGATGCTAAAGAAGCAGTAATGCTTTCTTGGGCATACGTTATACCAAGAAATGGTATGACATTGTTTAAAGTACCCATAAGAAAGAACATACCCCATAATTTTAAATCAAGTATAATCTTTATCTTTTTGATCAGTAACACTATTAATATAAATATGGCAGCAAAAAAAACTCTGAAAAACACTGCTTGTTCAAAAGTAAAATAAATGAGTGTTTTTTCAACAAAATAAAAAGAGCTTCCCCAGATAATTGATAAAGTGATTAATAGTATCCAGTTCTTTAAACTCATATATTTCCTTCGTATAATAAATTAACCAACCAAATATAATAAAATGGTTGAGTTCATTAAAGACTCATGGTTTTCACAAAAGCTAACTATAAACAGGTTTATTTCCTTTTTGTATTACAGAAGTTTATATAGTAAAATTTTACTATTATGATTAAAATTTTTAAAAAAACAAATAAAACACAGTTTGAAGATGCTTTACTAAAAGAGACAGATGGATTAAACCTACTATCAAGTGTTCTAAACTTTCAAAATAAATTGTTAATACCAAAAGTCTATCATACTGATAAAAAAGTATTGGAATTAGAAAACATACAACCTCAACTGCCCACTAAAAATAGCTTGTTTTTACTTGGTGATATACTAGCACAAATGCATTTGAGAACATATGATCACTACGGATATAACAAAGACAACTATATAGGTTTAAACCCTCAAAAAAATATATTCTCAGATAACTGGGGTTGTTTTTTTATAAAGTACAGACTTGAGTATCAGCTATCCTTGATCAAAAACAATTCTATTAGAGAGAAGTTTCGCAAAATACTAGGGTCAAACCATAAAAAACTAGAAGACTTTTTAAATGAAAGTACAAAACATCCAAGTATACTGCATGGTGATCTTTGGAGTGGTAATGTGATCTATGGGGAAAATAAGGTCTACTTGATAGATCCAGCTGTATACTTTGGAGACAGAGAGGTAGATCTGGCAATGACAGAGATGTTTGGAGGGTTTGGTAAAGAGTTTTATGATGCTTATGAAAAACAATACCCATGTTCAAAATATTATGATACAAAAAGGGTTATTTATAATCTTTACCATTATCTAAATCATTACAATCTCTTTGGAAACGGCTACCTAGGAGGGTGTGAAGATGGCTTTGAGTTTATTGAAAAACTATAGTTTTTTAGAAAATATTCCTAAAGATTCAAAGGAAGAGGTGTTTGAGACCATAGTAAAAAATGATAATGTAAAAATAGAGAGAATAGTCTCTTATGGACAAACATCGGCAGATAATTTTTGGTATGACCAAAAAGAAGATGAGTTTGTACTTGTTCTAGAGGGAGATGCAACGATCGAATATGATAACGGTTCCTCTTTTAAACTCTCAAGAGGTGACTCTCTCTACATAGAAGCTCACCAAAAGCACAAGGTGGTTTATACTTCAAATCATACTATGTGTTTAGCTGTGTTTATAGTAAAATAATAAAAATTTTAAAGGAATTTAAATATGAAAGAGATCAAACTAAAAGTACCTAAAGAAAACGTAGAGACTTTGATGAATATATTAGAAAATCTAAAAAGCGGACTAATAGATAGCATAGAACTTGACAACAAATCTACCAAAAAAAGAGCTACACAGTACCAACCTAAGATGAACAAAGTGATCAAAGAAGAAGAACCTTCTACCAATAACCTAAATGGAAAATACCTAGATCCTAAAGCTTTCAAAGAAAAACTAAAAAGAAAGTAAAGGGGAATTAAAATGTATAAACTAAACTTTTTTGTACCAGTTGATGGTAAAGAAAAAACAAAACAAGCTCTTTTTGAGATCGGTGTTGGAAAGTATGATAACTATGAAGAGTGTTGCTGGGAAACTCTTGGAAACGGGCAGTTTAAACCTGTAAACTCTGCAAATCCAACCATAGGTGAAGTGGATAAACTCGAAGTTTTAGAGGAGTACAAAGTTGAGATGATCTGTTCTGATGAGCTGATCTTAAAAGCTGTAGAAACACTCAAAAGCACTCACCCTTATGAAGAGGTTGCATATGAGGTTTTTAAGATGGAAGAGTTTTAAACTTTACTACTCAACCCACTCATCATCTAGAGATATCTCTCCTCTCTCGATCATATCTCTAACAATATCCATAATACGTTGACGTGCCTCTTCTACATCACTCTTTTTTACTTTTCCCATAAGTTCAAACTCCTCTGTAAGTATCATCTTTTTTTTAGTGCTGATACCTGAGAATAGTTTATCTTTGAGCTCATCGCTTGCACCCTTTAGTGAAAGTAGTAAGTCATTTGTATCGATCTTCTTATGTAGAAGTTGCATATCTTTAGAAGTTAGTTCCAAAATATCTTCAAATGTAAACATTAACTCTCTAACTTCACTTGAGAGTTGAGTGTTTTTTGAGGCAATGTACTCAAGTATCTTTTTAGAATCCTGAGAATTCATACGACTTAGAATTTTTGCGATCTTCTCTTTGCCAAACATCATGAATTACCTTTTAAAAGCACTTTACTGAGAATATTCTAAACTTTTTATTATTCATAATTTTTGTCATTATAGCTTACTTTTCAAAATAATTACTTATGAGTATATACTAGAACTAATTTAGCATTTTTATTAAAAAGACAAAAAATTAAAGGTAGAATTTAAAAAGATAGTATATAAAAACATTACGAGGGTTTAAAGTGGAAAAAATACTAATTTACTCAGGTCTAGCACTATTGTTAATAGGTCTT
>JBEPWC010000039.1:0-11353 GCA_041642615.1 Sulfurimonas sp.
CTTCGATCGGTCGATCACCAACATTTTGAAGTGTTGTTATAACACCATTTTGAAAAAAATCAGACATCCGCATCTCCTTTGATTATGATTGCTAAATCTATCACATTTGTACCTGTAGCACCTGTTGTGATCAAGCTATTTGTTTGTTTAAAAAAGTTGTAACTATCAAAGTTATTTATATACTCATCTATATTAAGAGAGCTAAACTCTGTACTTTGATCTACAACTGCCCCAGCTGCATCAGAGTTACCATCTACACCATCTGTTGATGCAGATAAAAAAGTGTAGTTTAGATTTTTTTGACGCATTTTTTTGAGCATCAAAAGAGCCGCGTGTTGATTTCTTCCACCTTTTCCATCACCACTTAGCTCAACTGTACACTCCCCTCCAAAAATTATACACTCTTTTGTTGAGTCTTGTGAAATTTTTAACATCTTCTCTACCATCTCTTTTACTTCCCCATGCATCTTTTTTTGTGAAATCTCAACACTTAGTCCAAGTTTATATGCACACTCTTTTGCTTTTAAAACAGCGTGTGTGTTTGATGAAACTATGTGGTGAATAACCCTACTTAGAGGCTCTTTAGGTGTTTCGTTTATATGGTTTTGAACCCCTTTTTTTATAACATCTTGAATAGAGAGTGGCATCTTGGAAAAAAGTTTTTTCTCATCTAAGATCTTTTTTACATCTTCAAAACTACTCCCATCTGCATAAAGAGGTGCTGAACCTATGGCATCTAGTGGATCATCTATAACATCTGAGACAACTAAAACCACCCCTTTTGCTTTACACATTTTAGCTAACCTACCACCCTTCACAGAAGATAGATGCTTTCTTAACATATTTATATATTCTATCTTTATGTTCTCTGAGAGCATAAGCTTTGTTGCATCTTGGAGCTCTTCTAAACTCACCTCTTTTATGGGAAGTTCCAAAAGGGCTGAGCTTCCACCTGATAGTAGATAGATATACAGATCATCATCTTCACATTCATCCATCATACCTATCAAGGATCTTGTTGCATCTATAGTTTTTTGGTTTAGTACTGGGTGTGAGCCTATTTTGACTTCTATTTTGTCTAGGTCATCTACACTATATGGACTTATGATCATCCCTTTGTGTATCTTCTCTTTAAGCAAAGACTCTATCTCTTTAGCCATACTGCACGAAGCTTTACCAGAGCCAAAAACATAGATATTTTTGTACTTTCTTAAATCGTACTTATGATCATTTATGCTTAATATATCCCCATTAAGCAAGCAATTGCTTTTCATAAAGTTTATAGGTAATACCGACTCTAATGCTACATCAAAAATTTTACGGGCTATTTTAGCTGACATTAAATATCTCCAGTATAGCTTCATTCCAACCTTTTGAACCTTCGTACTTGCTTTTAATTATATTTTCACACTCAACTCCACTACACTCTATGTCTGCATACTCACTATTATGAAGCTTTATAAGTATACCAATATCTGCAGCTTCAAGCATTGTAAAATCGTTTGCACTATCCCCTAGTGCTATCATCTTAAACTCCGTTTCTAACCTCTCATTATATAGTCTAGTTAAGTATTTCATAGCTTTTGCTTTGTCTTGATCTTTAGAGATTAGATGGTAAAATCTGCCACCCTTTACAACATCAAGCCCTGCCCCATTTGCTATTTTTTTAACCTCTTGTATATCTACATCATCGTAAGCTATAAATGGCTCTGTAAAATCTCTTCTCATAGAGTTTATAACCTTATCATCACTAAGTCCTGTAAGTATTTTCACTTCATCTTTACTCATATCTCCAAAGCCACGAATATTATGCTCTTTTTGAAGAGTTTTAAAAAAAAGCCTTACCTCAAGATAACTTTGTGCGTAACTGATCTGTATATGTCTGTTTTGGTATGGCATAACGCCTTTTGTAAGAACTGCATCTGGAGGTATGTAGATCCCAGCACCATTTTCAACTATAAATGGACACTTTATACCAAGCTCTTCTTGAAGCTCTCTAACCTCACTAAAAGTTTTGCTTGTGACTATGATCAGGGGTATCTTGTTTTGTTTTAAGTATTCTAATGCCACCCTTGCATCATCAAAACTATAGTCATTATGGTTTAACAAAGTGCCATCAAGATCTGTAAAAACTAAATATTTGTTCATGTAACACCTTTTTCATATAAATAATATTACCTAAATAATATTACAAATATTTAAAAATAGTGTCTATAATCTAAACAGCTACCCTAAAAGATAAAAATTATCCTTAAGAATAATTTTTAACTTTGAACTTTTTTATTTATATTAATATATTTGCGATAAACTTACACCATATCAAAACAACGGTGTAGAGATACACCAAAAAAGGAAATTATATGTTAGTAACAAACCCAGCTCCGGATTTTACAGCTACTACAGTTTTAGCTGATGGTACAATCGTTGAAGATTTTAAACTAAGTGAAAACTTTGGTGAAAAAGGTACAGTTTTATTTTTCTATCCACTAGACTTTACTTTTGTTTGTCCATCAGAGATCATCGCATTTTCTCACAGAATCGAAGAGTTCAAATCTCGTGGTGTTAATGTGATCGGTGTATCTGTAGATAGCCAGTTTTCTCACTTTGCATGGAGAGAGACTCCGGTAGACAAAGGTGGTATTGGACGTATTAACTTCCCATTAGTTGCAGATCTAAGTAAGCAAATCTCTAGAGATTACGATGTGCTATTTGGTGAGTCAGTTGCACTTCGTGGTTCATTCTTGATCGATGGTGAAGGTGTAGTTCGTCACTCTGTGATCAATGATTTACCACTAGGACGTAACATAGATGAGATGATCCGTATGGTAGATGCTATGCAGTTTACTGATGAGCACGGTGAAGTGTGTGCAGCTGGATGGAACAAAGGTGATGAAGGTATGAAACCTACAACTGAGGGTGTTGCTGAGTACCTTGGTAAAAACGAAGACAAACTATAGTCTTTAAAAGTCTTTAAAACATTATTTACATATGCATCTTTGCATATGTAACTCATAACAACCCTTTACTAAACTACTTCATTAGATCATAATAAGACAAAGCCTTATCACTAGCATATATCAACTCATACCATTGCCTATTTGGTGCTATAAGATTTAAACTTTTTGGATTAGAACTTCTTGAGAGTGCTACGTAAAACTGGCTTGGTGCAAAGATCTCATGGGTTGCGATTATAAGATCTTCTATACTCATCCCTTGAGATTTATGTATAGTGATCGCGTATGCTAGTTTTATTGGGTATTGGTAGATGCTAAAGATATCCTCTTCAACCATCTCTTTTTTACCACTTTTTAGTCTCTCGACCCATTTTGACTTACTCATCCTTACAGCTTCAAGCTTTACTATTTTTCCATCAGCTTTTTGAACATACACATACTGCTCATCCACATTTACAACCCTACCCTTTTGACCATTAAAGTAGTTCCATGAGTTTCTTGTAAACAAAACCGGTACGCCTATTTTTAACTCTAAAATCCTCTCAATCCTAGCATCACGGATAAAGTTTTCGACCTCTTTATCTTTTGCATTTTTATCGTGCTTTATGATCTGAGCCTCTTTTGTTAAAAGATCACCATCTACAAACTCTAACTGAGCCTTGTTATGAGCTGAGGCTGAGATATTTTTACCAAACAAAAAAGTATACTGGCTAAGATCATCGGGGAGTGGTTTTATGTATTCATTTAGATGGTTATGCACATCTTCATCTACATATCCGCGTCTTACCTCACCCAAAAGCTTTATAAACCTCTCATCATCTGTTCTATATATGTGGGTTAGCTCCACCACATCAAACTCAAAATCTCTCCAAGAGTCTGACTCAAAAGCAAAGTTAACCTCACCTTTGCCCTTTACAACTGGAGGAAGCTGCAAAAAGTCACCAACTACCAGAAGTGATCCTCTAAACTCGGCTTGTTTTAGACGAAGCTCTATCATCTCAAATAAGGTATCACTCACCATGGAGATCTCATCTATAACGATAAGTTCCATTGAGGCTATAAGCTTTTTTATCTTGTTTTTTATCTCAAACTTACCACTCTTTTGTAACTCCTCAACATTGCTTGCAATACCAAGGTCTAAAAAGCTGTGAAGTGTTTGACCATCGATCAGAGTTGCTGCCATCCCAGTTGAAGCTAATCGTGCTACATTTTTTGCCTCTTGTGTGTAGGCATCTATGATCTTGCGTGTCATTGTGGTTTTGCCCACACCTGCACCGCCTGTTAAAAATACGTTTGTTTTAGCTTCTAGTTTTTTTAAAATACTCTCATAAACTTCCATCTAATCACCATCCATCAAGATCACATCTCCAAAAGTGGGTTTGGTCTCACTTTTTGTGATCCACTTAACCTCATAGTTTGGCTCATCTTTTGGGAAAACACCCTTTAGATCTGTAAAATACAAAAGCAAGTTTGTCTCCTCTAGATGCTCATCTATGTATGAAAAAACTGGGCGAAAGTCAGTACCCACACCACCTGTGATCTCTACATCTAACTCATCGCCACTGTAAAAAGTTTTATGCTCACGGATCTTCTCATCACACACCAACAGATCTATTTTGTATTTTTGCACACTTAACATCAGATAGTTTAGCTCACTTAAAAACTCACCCAAAAGTTCATCATCTATTGAGCCTGATGAGTCTATGGCTACTGTTAGGTTAAATGTCTCACTTGTTGCAGATGGCAGGTAAAAACCTGTATATATATACTTTTTATTTGGTGGCATCATAACAAAATCATCTCTTGCAAATCTATCAATAGCATCTCTTAGCTCATCACGCCAGTTAATCTTGCCATCAACCTCAAGCTTAAAAAACCGCTTTATAGCATCTGGAAACCTTGCATCATCTTTTTCTTTTTGGATCTCATTTAAGACAAACTCTTCAAAGAGTTGATCATCTAAGATCTGCTCTGAAGAGTTGTCTTCTTTGTCTTTAGCCTCTGAACTTTGGCTAGATTCACTCGAACTATCTTCATTTACGTCATCCGCGTTATCAGCTTCATACTCAAGCTCATCGTCGCGTAGTAGATCATCTCTCAAAAGTACGTAAATCTCCTCAGCATACAAACCCTCATAAAGTTTGTTGTAGTGAGCTTGGTATGGCCTCTCTAACCCACTCTCAACCAACATATCGTTGATCGCATAGTCAGTTGCTAACTGCCAAAGCCAGCCTGAACGGTTGTTCTTTCTGTTTTCATGTCCTAGTGCTGCATGCATCGCTGAGTTTGCCAAAGCAAATTCTAGCTCCTCTATACTAGCACTATCTATAAACATAGAGCTGTACTCTAGTTTTGAATCATCTGCCCTAAAAGCTTCAATGTCTTCATTTTGTACAATACTCACTTTTGAAGCAAGTGAGCCAAAAAAAGGGTAGTCAACCATAAGCTTAGCTTTTGCTTTTGAGATCTTCTCTTGATTTCTCATAGATCACGCCAAAAGGTAGCTAAACTTCTCAACCCACTCTTTAAAGACACTAGAGTGTTCCATCATCACACCATTTCTTTGCAGATCCTGGACTATTTTTACGCTAAACTCACCCTTTAGATCAAGGGAGTATTTTAAAACGTTGTCTAGTTTGTCTTGATCTTTTAGCACAGCTGAGACAAGCCCCACACTTAGTGCGTGAAGCACATCTACCTCATCAGAGTACTCACCACTTCCACTATCTGTGATCATATCTATGTCAGGGAGTCTTTTTTGCACCTTTTTAAAGCTTAAAAATCCAACTGCCACCTCTTTTGAGACAGCACCGCTTAGACTCTCCAAAAGTAGGTTTTCATCCACCTCACTTTTTAGGATCTGATCTACATACTCCCAGCTTCTGGGGGTTGCAAAGGCTTTTTGCATATTTTTTGGATCAAATGTGAACAGATGCTCATTTTTAAAAGATATATAACCTATGATTGAGTCATCTATTTCATTTTTATATGCCCAGTCAACCCAGTCATCTACACTTATATCCATCTCAAAGTGAACAAATCTGTTAGCAAGTGGACTTGCCATCTTGTATGTCACACCCTTGTCACCCTCACGGTTTCCAGCAGCTACGATCGCCCAGCCACCTGGGAGTTCATATTCTCCTACACGTCTATCAAGGATCAACTGATAAGCTGAGGCTTGAACACTAGGCGGAGCTGAGTTTAGCTCATCTAAAAATAAAATCCCTTCCCCATCACGCGGTAAAAAAGCTGGTGGTGCCCAGAGTGCTTGGTGTGCATATTTGTCATAAAAAGGGATCCCTTTAAGGTCTGTTGGATCCATCAAAGCAAGTCGCAGATCTATAAAACCGATCTGTTTTTGCTCAGTTATCTGCTTTACGATCGAGCTTTTACCGATCCCTGGAGCTCCCCACAAAAAAACAGCTACTTTTTTATCTACTAGCTTGGAGAGTGTTGATGTTAAGTCGTGTGGTCTCATTAAAGCCATCCTATATTTTCTTGTTTTATGTGATCACTAAAACTTTTGTTCTCTTTTACAAATTTTTCATACCTAGCATCTAGCTGTAGTTGGTAGAGTATGTCAACTGGTGTAGAGACATTTCTGGCTAATGCTACATTTGTTTCATACGATCCATCTTTATATATCTTTTCTAAAAGATTAGATGGTGTGCTTTGGTTTTGTGCTAATGCGTAATGGTTGCTTAGGTCTTCAAACCCATCCACTAAAATACTTTTAGGGATAGATGGATTTGAGTATATTGCATAATTTATCTCTTTGTTACCTTTTTTTAGCAACTCATAGATCAGATCAGACGAGATCCCTTTGTTGGATGCTAACTTAAGTTTCACATCCTCTAAAGAGTTTTTAGCAAGTTGTTCTTGCAGATCTGAGTTTATAGTTTCGTTTTGTGCTAGACTAAGTGGAAATCTAGTTTGAAAAAACTCATATTTTTCTTGATCTAGTTTTATATGTTTAGCCATAATATTTGTATACCCATCGTCATCTCTTAGTCTCTTATAAAGTTCATCTGATAGGTTTTTACAATACGCCAGTGAGTCTATGATCTCTTTTTCTTCTAAATTATAGAGTTGCTGTTGGAGTTCTTGATCTAAAAAGTCCCTCATAGAGATCAGTTTTTTTACATAGGTATTTGCTTCTTTTATGAGCATTTTTAACACACTTTTTGGTGTGTAGAAGTTTGTAGCTATGGAGGTTACGATCTTAAAGCCATGGTCATCTTCGGTTTGTTTAAAGCTCTTTCTTAAAGGCTTTAGTGAAGCTATGGTTTGTAGTAGTTTTGGGTCTTTTGTCTGAAGAACTAGATGCATAAGACCAAGTTTTGAAAACTCTATGTTGTGATTTGTCTCTATGTTTTTGTAAAACCTTACAATGATCGATGCTGTAACATCGCGGTTATTATCGTTTTCATAAAAATCATCATCACCCCAGTCATACATATCTAAAAGCTTAAAGAAAAAATCATCAGTTATGTTTTGGTTTTTTAAAAAATTTATAAGTCTTTGTTTGTCCGATGATAGTTTTAGGCTCATCATAAGCACATCTTCATCTAAAGCAGTACTAAGCAACTTCTCAAGTTGTTCTACTTTTAAAAACTCAGCATCTTTTTTTTCATAGATCTCATCACTCTTTAGAGTCTCTATAGGGCTCATCATTGCACCATCTACTACATAGTCTACATCTTGATCATACTCTTTTGCTAAAGTAATACCATGTGCTCTTAGCTGCATCTCTAACTCATCTAAACTAAATGAACGGCTTTTTCCAAAAAGCATAATTTTTTTATTTTTTAAATCTATTAATTCCATATTTTTATTATACATATATTTTTAAATATTGTGGCATTAGATTTGCTATGTATACTAAAATAAAGTAATTTTTAAAACAAGAGGTAATATGAATAAGATTATTACAGACAAAGAGGTAACTTTTGATGAAAATACATTGCTTGTTACCAAAACAGATACAAAGGGTAGGATCACATACTCAAACCGTGCATTTATAGATATTGTAAAAATGAAAGAGTCTGAACTTATTGGAAAAGCACATAGTATAGTCAGGCACCCAGATATGCCTAGGGCTATTTTTAAACTTCTTTGGGATTATCTGCAAAAAGGAAAAGAGATCAATGCTTATATTAAAAACATATGTAGTGATGGCTCTTACTATTGGGTTTTAGCAAATGTAACACCTTCATATTTTAACGACAAGGTAGTAGGTTATCACTCAGCTAGAAGAAAACCATCTAAAAAAGCACTGGACTTTATAATACCCTTATATAAAGAGCTGATGACTATAGAAAAAACAAGTGGTATTGATGGATCTCTTAAAAAAATAGATGAGCTACTAAAAGAAAAAGGAGTAGAGTATGACGAATTTATCCTCTCTATCTAAAACACATTATGCCAATTATGCCCATATAGCTGTTGTATCTATAGCACTTATTGTATCTGTTGTATTTTTTGAATTTCATATTGTCACATTTACATTTAACCTTTTAAATATTGCTATAGCAATATATGCTTATAGACAGATTCACATAACTGAACACACGATCGCTGAATCTCTTGAGATTGTAAAGGGAAGCAAAGTTGGTAACTTTGAACAAAGAGAACTTTTTATAGAAGCTGGAGGCGAACTAGCAGAGCTAAGTTATGGGATCAACGATCTCTTTGATCAGCTTGAGAGTTTTACACGTGAGATCAACACCTCAATCCAGTACGCATCTGAAAATAAGTACTTTAGGCGTGTAACACCAACTGGACTAAACTCATCTTTTAGGAGAACAGCTGAACTTATAAACAGAAGTATAGATGCTATGGAACAAGAGCATATAAGCCAAAATAAGAAAAACTTTTTAGTTGAGCTTGATAAAACTGGTGATGGTTTGGTTTCTAACTTTGCAAAAATTCAAGAGCAGATCTCACAAACAAACGACACACTAACAGAGCTTGCAAATGAGGCTCAAGAGACAGCACTACTCTCAAGAGAAAACAATGTAGTTGTTGAGAAGATGAACACAAACTTTGAAAAACTCTCAGAGATCATAAACCAAAACGATGCGATCGTAGAGTCACTTAGCACTAAAACGCAAGAGATCAACACTGTAGTTGATCTGATCAAAGATATAGCAGATCAAACAAACCTTCTTGCACTAAATGCTGCGATCGAAGCTGCTCGTGCAGGTGAACATGGACGTGGGTTTGCTGTGGTTGCAGACGAAGTTAGAAAACTAGCTGAGCGAACTCAAAAAGCTACAAGTGAGATCTCCATATCGATCTCAACCTTGCAACAAGAAGCAAGCGGAATGCAAGAGAGTTCTGAAGAACTAAACAAGATATCTGAGATATCTCAAGAGAGTGTAACTACACTTTATGAGTCACTTAAAAAGTTTGATACTGCAAGTGAGTCGGTTTTGGATTCAAGTACATATATGAAAAACAAAAACTTTATAGTTTTAGCAAAGATAGATCATATACTTTACAAAGCTGAAGCTCTTGATCATATAGAAAAAGAGGAGTTTAAAGACTTTGTCGATCACAACACATGTAGATTTGGTAAATGGTACAACGAAGACGGAAAAGAGCAGTTTAGCCATGCTCAGTCTTACGAAAGGATCCTAGAGCCACACAAACAGGTACATAAAAAAGTGATAGACTCGGTTGAGCTTATAAAAGACAACAACATGTTAAAAGAAAAAGACACGATCAAGCAAAACTTTGTAGATATAGAGAAAAATACAGCTATCCTCTTTGAACTTATGGATAAGATGCTACAAGAGGACAACGACGCTAGTTAGATAGCATAAAATGCACTCTAACTTAAGCTCCTAACAGGTGGTGAAAATGTTGCAAAAGTATCGCCTGTTATAGCTTCAAACCAACCTACAAGTCCTATTCCCGCATTTTTATTGTAGTACTTACCATCTACTTTTGGTACACTCTCATCTATAACAAATCCAGTATCAGTAAACTCAAAATCTTTATATATAGCGATCCCCTCTTTTTCACCATCTGCCTTTACCATAGAAAAACATGAAGCTGAGATGGTTTTGATCGGCTCATCTATGTTTTTAAGGACTCTTTTTGCGATCATCTCACCAGCTATTTTTGCAGAGCTATAAGCTGTTTGTGCAGCAGCTGGTATGCCACCTTTTTGTTTAGGATTGTCTCTTAACTTGCCTTTTCCATAAAATGCACTATCTCCTAGTACATAGATCTTATCATCTGTTTTTGAATAAAACCTGTTTTTAGCTAACACTGCCCCACCCCAGACATTTGTTTTTAGTCCAGCCATAGAGATGAGTGAACTTGCTTTTTGAAGTGGGATAAGGTTTAGTACGTCGTAGCTCATTTTAGCTTTTATATACTCTGCGTCATCATCTATTGAGCGGTATGTGATCTCTTGTTTGTCAAAGTCTACATCAAGCAGATCAAACCCACCAACGTAGTCTATGATCCCACTATACTCATCACTAAATACAGACTCAAACGCTGCTGCTTTTGCTTGTGGGCGTGCTGAGCTATCTAAGATCATCACTTTAGCTTTTCCTACAAGGTTGTTTTTCTTGATCCAGTTAGCGATCATACATGCACGCTCATATGGTGCTGGTTTACACCTTTGAAGTGACTTAAAAGCAACACTCTCATCAAGTGACTTTATAAGTTTTGTTCTTGGTGGGACTATTGCTATTACGCCCTCTCCACCCGCTTGTTTAAAAGCGTTTAACTGCTCGATCAAGATGCTATGCTCAACTCCAGAGTCACTGATCAAACCACCTGGTGCTTCAAGTTTTGCTCTTCTTATCTTTGCGTGATCCCAGTGTGGAAACTCATCTTCGTAGTTGTACTCGATCCCTGGAGCCATAACTAAGTAGTCATACTCTAAAGACCCATGTGATGTAAAAACCTCTTGGGTTTTTCGACCAATCCCCACAACCTCAGCATGTAGCACTTCATAACCATACTCTTTTTGTACATTTACATAACCAAACTCAAAGTTCTCCCTTTTAAACTGCTTATCTCCACTAAGTAAGGTATTACTCATAGGGCATGCAAAGTAGTGTCTGTTTTTTTCTAAAACTATAACCTCTATCTCTTTGTTCTCATCGTTTGCTATGATCGATGAGGCTGTATTTAGCCCGGCAAATCCACCACCGATCACCACAACCCTTTTTTTAGTTTTTTTACGCATTTTATGAAGTGTTTTATTAAATGTATTGTTTTGTATATTTTCTTGTTTATGTGTATCTTGTTTTGTAGATGTACAACCACTTAGTGCAGCTACTGTAGACACCCCAGCAAACCCAATAAAAGTTCTTCTTTTCATGATCTAACCTTATCTGATATTTGCCGTTATTGTAACTAAAATAAGTTAATCA
>JBEPWC010000040.1:0-6677 GCA_041642615.1 Sulfurimonas sp.
ATAATCTCACTGTATTTTCCTAAACATGTTTATACATTTTATATGAAGATATGAAAAGTATCATACACAGAAGCGGTATTAAAACAGCGTTTGATATAACACCTAAAAGTGATGCTCCAATATATGCACCAACTATGGAGCCTGCGCCCATAAAAACTACAAAACTTTTGTTTTTAAAGAGTATTTTAAAACTCTCATCTTTGCTGTATCTAAAAAACGCTACAAGCATAGTTGGTAAGGATATAGCCAAAGACAAGCTCCCTGCTAACTTTGCATCAGCACCATATATCAAGATGATAGCCGGTATATATAGCTCACCACCAGCTACTCCCAAAATAGATGCGACAACACCTATAAACAACCCTGTAACTACACCTGTAAGTATGTTTAAGTATACATTTTCAAACAGACTACCGCTTCCACTTAAAGCATACTGCTCAAAAAGTAAAACGATCGCTATAAAAAAGAGTAAAACCGCTATGAGTTTGTAGAGTTTTTCACTTTTTAGTTTTACTGCATAACTAGCTCCAAACCAAGCACCGATCACACTTCCACTAAGCATAGATAGTATTATGTCGCTATGATCAAACAAAAGTGAAAAAGAGATCTCTGAGGTTCTAAAAACTAAGGAAAATCCGACAACTATAAGACTCATAGCTTTGTTTAGTATAACAGCACTTAAAGCACTAAAACCAAAAAAAGCTATAAGCATTGGGAGGCGAAATTCAGCCCCGCCTAGACCAACTAAACCACCTAAGCTGCCTATGATCCCACCACCAAAAAAAGCTTTTATATTTTTTAACATAACTATACACCCACTTTTTTCATCTTACCGTTGAAGATATATACACTTAAAAGTACTAAAAAACTTATAAACACCATGATCGCACTGTATATATGAGCAGCTTTGTAGTCCATGATCTCAACAAACTCATAGATAGCGACTGAGGCTACTTTTGTCTCGCCTGGTATGCTTCCACCTACCATCAAAACAACACCAAACTCCCCTACTGTATGGGCAAATGTAACTATGATAGCTGTCATTAAAGCTGGTTTCATGTTTGGTAGTGCTACATTAAAAATGGTTTGGAGTTTATTTTTTCCACTTATGTAACTAGCCTCAAGCATATTTTTGTTGATCGATTCAAATCCGCTTTGAAGTGGTTGAACCATAAATGGAAGTGAGTAAAAACAGCTAGCTACTACAAGCCCTGTAAAGTTAAACACTAGTCTTACTCCAAAAGTTTCTTCAAAAAACAACCCTATAGGAGAGTTTTGAGAGAGTGCTACAAGTATGTAAAAACCTAAAACAGATGGTGGAAGAACCAAAGGCAGAGCCGTTAGAGCTTCTATAACTGGCTTAGTTTTTGAGCTAGTTTGACTTAACCACCAAGATAGTGGCACACTAAGCACAAAAAGTATGATCGTTGTGATCGCTGCTAGTTTAAAAGAGAGTAAAAAAGGCTCAAACTCCAGTTCTAAAAACATCTCAAGCATCATAACACCTCACCTATTGAGATCTCACTAGCTTTTATAAAAGCAAAAACTTCATCACCCTCTTTTAAGACAAGTCTTTTAGATGAGTCTAGTGTTATGATCGACTCAAGAGTTGTGTCTTGGTATCTTAGTTTTATGCTACTTAAGAGTTTACCGTTGTTGCACGAAATGATAGTTGTTTTTAGTATGTTTGAGTAACTAACTTCGCCACTAAAGTTTTTTGCTATGGCGATATGAGATGGTTTTATGACTAGTTTTACATAAGAGCCTACTTTGATCTGCTCGTCTAGATCTAAGCTCATCATAGAAAGTGTCTCAGAGTTAGACTCAAACTTTACTATGTTTAGACTATCTACGCTGTCTATCTGCGTAACTTTTGCAACTATTGAACTCATGGCACTAAGTATCCATACTCAACTAAGATATCTTTAGCTTTTTCACTGTGCATAAAGTCATAAAAAGCTCTTACTTCATCGTTGCCTTTTGCACTTTTAAGTATAACTATCCCTTGGTTGATCGGAGTGTAGAGTTTTGGGTCTATCTCAGACCAATTAACACCTTTTTTATACTGTTTCATTTTGTCTGAGAACAGTGATGACTTAGCTATAAACCCAAGATCTGCAGCAGTTACTGAATAAGCAACCGTTTGAGAGATAGACTCTGCGTATATAAACTTAGGTTTTGCATCCTCTAATACACCACCGTTTTTCATAGCCTCTAGTGCAGCTTTTCCATATGGTGCAGTCTTTGGGTTTGCTATAGCGATTTTAGATATTTTTTTATCTTTTACAAGCTCTATCCCTTTAGAAAAGTCCTGTTTTTTTGGACTTAAAAACGCTAGTGATCCTTGTGCGTAAACTATAGGCTTTGTTATAGCTATCTTGTCTTTATAAAGAGCTTCAGGGTATTTCATATTTGCCGCCATAAAAAGCTGGTATGGTGCACCGTTTTTGATCTGAGCTGTTAGTTTTCCGCTACTTCCTAGTGTGACTTTTACATCTGTGTCTGGATGGATCTTGTTAAACTCTTTTTTTATATCATCTATTGCATAACTTACATTTGCAGCGACTGCTATGTTTATACTACCTGCATAAACACTAGTTGCTACTACTAAACTTCCTATTATCTTCTTTAACATCTTATCTCCTTGTATTTCAGTTTATATAACGCTTTGCCAAAAAAATAGCAACTACTCTATTTTCCGATCATTATGTCTGATGATTTTATGATCAGACTAACCTCTTTGCCTTTTTTAATATCTAGTGCATCTACTGATGAGCTAGTTATAACAGCTACAAGTTTGTCATCGTTTCCTATGTCTACAACTACCTCACTGTTTACCCCTCCAATATGTATGGAATCAACACTGCCTCTAAACTTATTTCTAGCACTTATAGACAACGCACTGTCTGCACTTAACATCACAGAACTTGACTTAAAGATGGCACTTACATCATCACCTTTTTTAAGATCAAGTTCTTTTACCGCTGAGTTTGTGATCACAGAGACTATTGTGTATCCGCTTTTTAGCTTAACGTAAACTTGAGCATTTACTTTCCCAGTCTCTATAAGCTCAACTTTTCCATGGATCTTATTTCTAGCACTTATGTTCATCGAAAACCTTTGTAGTGACTTTAATGTACCCTTATCAAAGTCTGTTATGTTTGACAAGTTTTGCAAAAACTTTTTATGTTCAGCTTGCAAAAGCTCGTAGGTGTTGATCAGGGTTTGTCCATATGGTGTAATCTTAGCACCACCGCCACCCTTTCCACCTGTCTCTTTACTTACAACTGCATGTGGACAAAGGTTGTTTATGCTGTCTATGGCATCCCATGCAGCTTTGTAGCTCATAGGTACCATCTTTGCAGCTTTGCTTATTGAACCAGCATGCTCTATAGCCTTTAGCAGAGCTATCCTTTTTTCTAGTAAAAAAGGTACATCTGAGTCAAAAAGTGTTAGTGATGAGCCAAATTCCATATTTTAAACCTTTGAAAATGTGTTGCAAAAATAACATTGCAAGAATTGTACCGTTGTATAACTTAATATATAATGAATGAGATTCTATTAGCTTTTGTACAAACTTCTTAGATCTCATTTATAAAAATTAAACTAATTTAAAAATATTGGTATTAAAACAAGGGGAGTTTTAGAGCTGGAGGGGAGTGTTAAAAAAAGCTAGAAGAGAGTTCTTCTAGCTTTAACACAAGGAATAGTTAACTATGATTATCTTACAGCATCAAAGAAATAATCTGTTTCTGCAATATCTTTAGTCTCTTCATCTAGTTGGTCTAATATACCATTAGTGATCCAAGTTAAAAGGTTTAGTGCACCTTTATAACCACTCATAGAGTATCTATGTAGGTGGTGTCTATCAAAGATAGGAAAACCAATTCTTATCAGAGGTGTTTTAGTATCACGGTAAAGCTCTTTACCATATACGTTACCGATCATAAAGTCAACAGGCTCAGTAAATAGCAAACTTCTTAAGTGCCATAAATCTTTAGATGGCCAGATCTGACAATCTTTAGCCCAAGGAGACTTGTCTATGATCTCTTGCATATCTTTTTCCCAACCCTTTCTTGGAGCATTATTACATAATACGTGAGTTGGAATAGCACCCATCTCAACTAAGAATGAAACCATACCTAGTAAGAAGTCAGGATCACCATAGATTGCAATCTTTTTACCGTGCATATACGGGTAAGAATCTTGCATAGCATCAACAAGTTGAGCACGTTCAGTCTTTAGTTTCTCAGACACTTCTTTTCCAGTAAGTTCAGAGAGTTTCATAACAAACTCATCAGTACCTGAAAGACCTATTGGGTTACAAGTTTCATAACCTTGTTTCCATTTGTTTTTAATAGTCTTAGCAGTTTGCACTGTAGAATACTTTTGTAAAGAAATTGTAGTCTCAGCATTTATAGCAGTTTTTGCTTTTTCTATTGGAGTACCACCAGCATAAAGTTTATAGTCACCGGCACCAGTATTCCACTGCTCTTCATGATCACCAAGCATTACGATCTTATCACTAAATTCTGCAGCGATCTCTTTAACCTCTGCTAGAGAACCTAAGTACGGCTCAAAACCAGGGATAATGTTGATACGACCTTCATCAACAACTCTCTCAGCTTTTGGAGGATTAAGTTGCTCAAGCATAGCTTTCATCATGTTGTCATAACCAGTAATGTGGCTACCAACGAATGATGGAGTGTGAGCATAAGTGATAGGTACATCATCTAACTCGCCCTCAGCTTCTTCTTTAGCACCTATTGTAAATGCACCTAAGTCATCACCGATAACCTCTGCCATACAAGTGGTAGATACTGCGATATGATCAGGTTTGTACATAGCGTTACAATTACGTAGACCGTCTTTCATATTTGCAAGACCACCAAAAACCGCAGCACTCTCACTCATAGAATCAGACACACATGGAGTTGGTTCTTTAAAGTGACGAGTAAAATATGTACGAAAATATGCAACACACCCGTGAGAACCATGCACATATGGCATAGTGTTCTCAAAACCAAGAGCTGCCATAATAGCACCAAGTGGTTGACAAGCTTTTGCAGGGTTAACTGTAATAGCTTCACGAGCAAGGTTTTTCTCTCTATAGTCCCATGATTTAGTCCATTCCCCAACTTCATCTACTTTAGCAGGGTTTATAGCACCCATTGCACTTTCAAATTGTTTTTTTGCAGCTAATGTTTCTTGATACTCTTCTTTTAAAAATAGTTTCTGACCATTAACAATTTTTTCTACGTCTTGCATATTAAGCTCCTACCTCTTCTTTTTCCCATGGTGCTTTAGTATGATTCCAAACTGGAGAATTCATAGCTAAGTCCATATCTTTTGCGAATATTGCAAATGCATCATACCCGTGGTAAGGTCCAGAGTAATCCCAAGAGTGCATCTGTCTAAATGGAAGACCCATTTTTTGGAATACATACTTCTCTTTAACACCTGCAGCCACTAAATCTGGCTTTAATTTATGTACAAATTTTTCTAATTCATACTCATTAGCATCATCATAGATTAGTGTAGATCTTTCTATATCTTCTTTAGTACGTTTATAGTCATCACCATGTCCAAACTCATAACCAGTACCGATAATCTCCATACCTAGATCTTCATATGCACCGATTACGTGACGAGGACGTAAACCACCAACATACAACATTACTTTTTTACCTTCAAGTACTGGCTTGTACTTAGCGATAACAGCGTCAGTCATTGCAGTATATTTAGCAATTACTGCTTCAGCTTTAGCTTGAACTTCTTCACCAAAGAATTCAGCAATTTTTCTTAGACTCTCTGTAGTTTTACTTGGTCCAAAGAAGTTATACTCCATCCAAGGAATGTTAAACTCTTGTTCCATATGACGTGAAATGTAGTTCATTGAACGGTAACAGTGAAGTAAGTTAAGTTTTGCTTTTGGAGCGATTGCCATCTCTTTATAAGTAGCATCACCTGACCATTGTGCAATAACACGTAAGCCGATCTCTTCTAAAAGGATACGAGTAGCCCATGCATCACCACCAATATTATAGTCACCAATGATAGCTACATCATAATCAGTAGATTCGAATTCACTTCTAGCAGACGTATCAGTCATAACTTCATCACGAATTGCATCATTCGCAAGGTGGTGACCAAGTGATTGAGAAACCCCACGGAAACCTTCACAAGATACAGCTATAGTTGGTTTAGAACTCTCTTTCTTGTGTATTTTTGCAACAGCTTGAATATCATCACCAATAAGACCGATCGGACACTCAGACTGGATAGATATACCGTTATTTAATGGAAACAACTCATCAATCTCAGTAAGAGCTTTTTTAAGTTTAGTGTCACCACCAAATACGATATCTTTTTCACTAAAGTCAGTTGAAAAGTTCATAGTAACGAATGTATCAACACCTGTAGTACCGATATAATAGTTACGACGTCCACCACGTGAGTACTGACCACAACCAATTGGTCCGTGTGAGATATGGATCATATCTTTGATCGGTCCCCAAACAACACCTTTACTCCCTGCATATGCACAACCACGTTGACTCATAACACCTGGAACAGTTTGTTTATTACTTCTTGTTTTATCACAAGCACCTTTAACACCTTCTGGTGAATCAACACCTAAGTGTTTTGCTCTGTTTTTCGCAGCTTTAGCCGGATAT
>JBEPWC010000040.1:6687-7313 GCA_041642615.1 Sulfurimonas sp.
AACTTCATCGATAGCTTCTTTCAGTAAAGCTTCTTATGTTTCTGGTGCCATTATTTACATCTCCTTCATGCTGCAAACCTCTTTGAGGAGTAAACTTTTTCTTAAAATGTTTAGTCAGGTTTGCAGTGTTTTTATATTTTCATTTTTATCACTTCTGCCTCAAAAGAGGCTAGCTTTACTGCCACAGCAGCTAGCGTAATCACTTGGACTTTTTCAAGTGAGGTGATAAACTAAAGAACTTTTACTCTATATAGATTCATATCGTCTAGTTTTTTACATAAATCTTTTGTTGAATCTCCATCAACACTTTTTGAGATTTCACTGATCTGGTACTTATTAGTGTAATAAACCATTTTAGTGTCTTCTTTTGTTGGAATATCAGTACTTTCAAAGTAATCAACAAATGCAGTATGAGCAAAAGTACCAGCTGGTACTTCAATAGTCTCTAGTACAACACCCTCACGAGTTTCACTTTGAAGTGTAACTGTTTTACCAGATGCATCAACACCATCTTCAATTTTTTCTATTACTTTTTCAAAAGCAACATCGTTCCCTTCACTTGCTGGAAAATGATAACAACATATAAACATATTTCTCTCCTATTATTATAATTATTTCACAAAAGT
>JBEPWC010000040.1:7323-11014 GCA_041642615.1 Sulfurimonas sp.
AGCTAGGTACTTTGTACCTATTGGTTTTATGTTTTTTAAATCTTTCTAGTATTTAAAGCTACTAGCGGCTTATAGAAAAAGCGTTAATTACGCCTCTTCTGATTTTTTACCAATTGCATCTTCTTCAACTTCTTCTTCAAGACCGAATTCCATTAGTAAGTTTTCAAGATCATCCATCTCAAGTGGATTAGGAATAACTTTTAAGTCATTAGCAATAATTTTACGTGCTAATTCTTTGTACTCCATAGCTTGTTCTGAACTAGGGCTAAACTCAACAACAGTCATACGACGAAGCTCTGCACGTTGAACGTGGTTTGAACGAGGTACGAAGTGGATCATTTGAGTACCAATTTGCATTGCTAAGTGCTTAGATAGGTCATACTCTTTATCTGTCATACGTGCATTACAGATCAGACCTGCAAGACGAACACCACCTGTGTTAGCATATTTTAAAATACCTTTAGAGATATTGTTAGCAGCATACATAGCCATCATCTCACCAGACATAACGATGTAGATCTCTTGTGCTTTACCTTCACGAATCGGCATAGCAAATCCACCACAAACAACGTCACCTAGAACGTCATAAGATACGAAATCTAACTCATCATCGTAAGCACCCTCTTCTTCAAGAAAGTTAATAGCTGTAATAACACCACGACCTGCACAACCAACACCAGGCTCTGGTCCACCAGACTCAGTACAATTAATATAACCTTCAGTTATATCTGTATTATCATAGTGAAACTCATCAGCACCTGGCTTACATACATCTTCTAACTCTAAGTCTTCAACTGTACCAGCTTCACTTGCTAGTTGCATAATAGTTGATTGAGCTTTCTCATGTAAAATAAGTCTAGTAGAATCTGCTTTTGGGTCACAACCAACAATTAATATTTTTTGTCCATAATAGTGACACATTGCTGCCAATGTATTTTGAGATGTAGTAGATTTACCAATCCCACCTTTTCCGTAAAATGCGATTTGTCTTAATTCAGCCATATCGTCTCCTTGAATAATTTGGTTTCGTCTACTAACATTACATATAGTGTTCCCTAGTATAAAAATTTGAAAAAAGAATTTGTAAATTCGTTTAGATAGCTGTAAATAAGGGGATTGTTTTTTAATTAGGAGTTTTTTTGTCTTTTTTTATTAGAAAAAAAAATTATTGTTTTAGGTATACATTTTTGCGAATTTTACCCATACAAAAATGTTTTTAGATACTAGAAGTGTAAATTAGATATCTTTTTGATCTATATATAACACTTGTATAGCTTTAACAGAAGTTTCAACTATTTTGTCAATATTATCAGATGTTAGAGGTGGTGTTCCATACATCTGCGGATAAAAAGCAAATGATTTTATATGACCAATAAACATATGAATGACAATCGCAACATCATCAAAATTAAGTTGATTGTCTTTTTTTGCATCTGTAAAAAACTTTACAAGATTACCATATGTCTCATCATAAACATTATTGATGTTTTTCTTTACATCATCTGTTATAGAACTATTTTTCAACATTACTCCAAAAATAATATGGATTAGTTTAATATTTTTAGAATTTGTATAAAAAAGCAACTTATTTCGAATAAAATCTGCAAGTTGTTCTTTAACGTCAACTGTATTAATATACTTTAGTTGGTATAGCTTAGTATATTCATCAACATAATACTCCACTAACTCCATAAAAAGTGCTTTTTTACTCTCAAAATGCTTATAAACAGTACCCTTAACTACTTTTGCACGTTTTGCAATTTTGTCTATACTTGCACCTTTATATCCATACATTTCAAACTCTACAATCGCTGCTTTTAATATAGCATTATGTTTATTTAAATCTGATGTCCTTGCCATAAAATGATTTTATCATATCAATACTAAAGAGATAGCTGAATTTTAAAAATTTCTTTAAATATATTTCTAAAAATGAACTATATAGTCTATTATTAATTTTTTTACTAAAATTTCTATGTTGTTTTAATGTATAAAAAATACTAGGAGTATGTAATGAAATTTGTTTCCATGATCATGGGTTTAAAAAGTGACTATGAAGTCTTTTGGAGTAGAGTGCGTATAAAAAGTTCAAGAACTCTCCAAAAGATTTATTGAAGATTGTAATGCAAAAATTCATTAATAACAACTGTACAGATAGAGTTAAACCAACTCTTTTAAGAGATGTTAAAACAGAAGCCTTACTTGTGTTTGTTAGAACAGCTCTTGAGAGGTACTTTTCTCAACTTAAAGAAGCCGGTTTTAGACCAGTTGTAGGTAGCGATGAAGATACTGAGTATATCTATTCAACATTGCAAGAAATACTTCTAAACCTTCAAAGATATGTAGTAAATGTTGATTATATACTTGAGCTTACATCTAAAGCTCATGAAAATAAAATATTGCAGACACTATACTACAAAGAGATGCCCTTGATTGATTACTATAATGTGCTAGCTATAACGATAGAGGAGCAGTACAAAGACTCTCAAGCATATCTACCAGAGTTTATGGTTGTTTGTTGCTTAAGTAACTGGATATTAGAGGAGGAAAAATCTGTTTTTTTATACCCATTTTTAGAAAATATTGATTGGCTTGAATTGATTAGCAGGTTTGAATTAAATGCTAAAGAGTTTGATAGAAACGGTGAATGTCAAATTAGTAGAATTCATGAGATCTCTTTTCATGTGATCAAAAGACTAAAAGAGAAAAAATTTCAATTAAAAAAACATAAGAAAAATAAAAGGAAAAAATAGTTCCTTTTATAGTTGCATAATACTCACTCTCATAGCATTAGTGATCTTGTAAAGTTCCTCTTGGGTTATATTGTAAGAGACTATGCTATAAAGAAGTTTTCCAAATGGGCGTATCCATACCCCATTTGACACACAGATATCTTGAAGCAGTGCTGCTTTTGAATCATCATTTAGCTCTACAACTCCAATAGAACCAATACTACGCACATCTTTTACAATATCTAGTTCATTTAAAGGTGATAGCTCTTTTTTAAAAATCTTTTCAATCTTGCTAACACTATTTTTCCAGTCAGAATCCAGAAGTAGATCTATACTAGCATTAGCAACGCTACACGCAAGAGGATTTCCCATAAAGGTTGGACCATGCATAAGCACACCTATCTCACTCTCTGAGATTACACTGCTTATTTTTTTACTAGTCATCATCGCTGCTTGTGTCATAACTCCACCGGTAAGCCCTTTACCTACAGTCATGATATCTGGTTTGATCTTAGCGTGATCACATCCCCACATCTCCCCTGTGTGTCCAAAGCCTGTGGCAATCTCATCTACGATCAGTGGTATATCATACTTAGTACAAAGCTCTCTTGCTACTTTTAAATACTCTGCAGAGTGGATCTTCATACCACCTGCCCCTTGGACTATTGGTTCTAGTATAACTCCAGCTATCTCATCTTTGTGTTTTTCTATACTCTCACCTAGTCTATGGACAGATGTAAATATATTTTTAGGAAGGTACTCACCATATAGTGAATGCATAGAGTTTATAGGATCACATACACCCATACAACCCAAAGTGTCCCCATGATAAGCGTTATCAAGAGCTATAAACTTATTTTTATCTCTACCTTTAGCTTTACTGTATAGTATTGCAGTTTTTAGAGCAACCTCAACACTTACACTACCGCTATCGACCAAAAAAACACTTGGTAGCCCAC
>JBEPWC010000041.1:0-10099 GCA_041642615.1 Sulfurimonas sp.
ATTACAGATATACCATCTGTTTCTTTACCAACAGCATAAGAACCTGCATTTACAAACTTACCAACTTGATTTTTCGAATCTGTAGCAGAGTAACCAGATGTTGCAGACAAAACACCGCCACCATAAGCACGACCAAATGTACCTTGAGCAAATCTAGTTACATGACCAGCTATCAAAGTTGTATTTGGAATATCTGAATTTATTAACAGATATGCTTCAAATAAGTTTGGTAGCATCCTTGCATCATCACTGCCAGCAAGTGGCGTATCTAACTTTTGGCGACCACCTTTAAAAACTGTATTTCCTGTTTTATACTGTAAGTAAGCTTCACCAAGTATTGAGTAAGCCTCATTATCAGGTCCAAGAAGTGTTGGATCTACTTTTGTATAATCAGTTTTTTCACTGTCATTTAAAAAACCATTAGTAGTATAAAAAGCTGTACCCATACTTAAACCAGAATAATCAGCTGTTTCATACTTTAAATGACCACCTATTGCATTTGCATTTCTTGTATAGTCGTTTCCAGCTGAAGCCTCTACACTTCTAGATATACTAAACGCACGAATCTGCCCACTAGTCTTACCCTCACTAAACATAGTAGAGAGATCTTCTGCTGCTTGAACATTTGCAGAGGAGATCAGCCCTACCACCATTGCACTTAATGCTATTTTTTTCATCCCATTCCTTTAGCTAGAAATTAATTACACCATAATAGTAAAACTCAAAAATAGCATGAACATAGCATTTGTGATATATTTATACTTTGTTATATAGTTTTTAATTATATGGGTAATTATGTAACACATAAATCAATATGTTACTTTTCTACTCATATATTTAAGCTTAAAGTAGTTTTTTAAAATCGCTCTGCTTAACTGGCTTGCTAAAGTAGTAACCTTGTGCATATGCACACTCTTTATCCTCTAGCCATGTAAGTTCCTCTTGTGTCTCAACACCCTCAGCTACAACCTTCATCCCAAGTCTATCAGAGAACCAGATCATAGATTCAACTAAAACTTTTTGTTTAGGTATGTTCATGGTAGATATAAAAGACCTATCTATTTTGATCACATCAAAAGACATCTTACTTAGGTAAGAAAAAGAGGAGTATCCGGTTCCAAAGTCATCAAGAGATACAGATATACCAAGTGACTTTATCTTTTTGATCATCTCAGATGCAAGTGCGTAGTTTTGAACAAGCACTCCCTCTGTAATCTCGATCTCTAAAAAGTTCTCTTTTTTACTCTCTTTGATCTTATTTAGTATCAGATCCATTGTCTTTTCATCTTTAAAAGATCTTCCAGATATATTAAAAGCAAGACTAAGGTTTTCAAATCCACTTTTGTGAAACTCCTCAACTATCTTTATAGTCTGTTTAGTTACCCAAAGATCTAGTGATTGTATGAGATTACTCTGCTCAGCAATAGGTATAAAATCATCTGGCATCACAAGTTTACCATCCCTACTCCATCTAACAAGCATCTCAGCACCTACAATCTCTTTAGTTTTAACATCTACTTTTGGTTGCATATATAGCTCTAACTCATCATTTTTGATCGCATCTCTTAGGTTTTGCTCAACTTTATGTTTAGATGTAACGCTACTAGCTAGTCTCTCATCATAATAAGCTAACTGGTTTTTACCAAGGTCTTTTGCCTCATACATAGCAAGATCAGCTTGTTTTATTAGCTCCTCTGCTGAAACATCATCTTGTTCAGGTTTGCATGGGTAGTAAGTTACACCTACACTAGCACTAATATGGATCTCTTCACCCTCTATCACATAGACCATATTTAAAGACTCTAAAAGTCTATTAACCACATTTGTTTCATCACCTTTATACTCTAATGCTTCAACAAGGACTACAAACTCATCTCCACCAATACGCCCTAAAGTATCAGAAACTCTGATCGAGTCTAAAAGCCTTCTAGAACATTCAACTAAAAGCTTATCACCCACTGAGTGACCAAGAGAGTCGTTAATTATTTTGAAGTTGTCTAAGTCTATGAACAGAACCGCTATCTTTTTTTGTGTCCTCTGAGAGAGTCTTATGGCATGTTCTATCCTCTCTAACATCTCAGTCCTGTTTACCAAGCCTGTTAAACTATCATGAGTTGCTAAGTAATCTAGCTGTTTCACATAACGTACACGTTCTGTTATATCTGAAAATATACTAAGGTAGTAGATCTCGCTGTTGTGGTTAAGTTTTATGATCGTTAAGTTTTCATATATCTCTTTGTTATCTTTAGTTTTATTTATGATCTCACCAGACCAGATGCCATTTTTTTCTATAGAGTTCCACATATTTGTGTAAAATTTTTTGTTGTGTTTATTGGATTTTAATATTCTTGGTGTGTCATCTTTGACATCTTTTTCTGTAAAGCCTGTAATGTATGTAAAAGCTGTGTTTATGTTTAGGATCGTCTCATCACTATCTGTTATGATCATCCCCTCTCTTGAGTTTTTAAACACCTCTTCAAAGATCTGCAGCTCTTTTGTTTGTTTATCTACCTCATCTTCAAGTCTATCTAAATACTGCTTGTTGGAAAGTAGCATTGGTCTTATTATAAAGATAGCTTCAAGTATAAGCGTTAGTAAAGTACCCACATAAATAAACAGTTCCCTTTGTTCTAACTTTTTAATGATCTGGGCGTTCTCTTTTTCAAACATACTTACAGCTTTGTTTAACTGCTTTAGAAGTGGTTCAGTTTTTTTAGAGATCTCTTTTAGGTTTTTAGCACTCCGATCCTCGCAAAAGTTAGAAATAGTTTTAAAGTAGTTTTTTACTTGTGAGTTAAGCCCATCTTTTTTAAAGTAGTAGTTTTTTATATTCTCAGATGTAAGATTATTTGTTATATATGTATGATCATCTTTCATCTTAGAGAGTATCTTTTTTAACTCTATTTTATCTGTGTTTTTGTTGTAAACAAGTTGTGCGTAGTAGGCTGTTCTTTGTGAAAGCATCCTCTGCTTACCACTTAGGTTGATCAGCTCGCCATACTTATCTTGCGAAGAGATCAAGCTAACCATAGTAACAAAAGCAAAAGTAGCCCAAAGAGCTAGTATGGCAAATGCGATCCAATAAGCTTGTTTAATATCTAAGTTATATTTCATGCCCGTTAGTATACACAAATTTTAAACCATCATGGTTTCTCAATCATATACCCCATACCCCTAATATTTTGTATTACATCCTCTTTAAGAGATTTTTTTAGCCTGTTAACCTCTGCACGGATCGTAGCATTATCTACAAAAGTATCTGTCCATATGTAGTCACTAAACTGATCAAAATCAACTACCATTCCACGGTTTCTTGCAAGTAGGTCTATGATCTGAGATTGTCTTTTTGTAAGTGTTTGGGGTTCGTTGTGAAAAAGCAGAGTGGAATGCTCTTGATCGTATGAGTAGTTTTTTGAAAGCCTTAGGTGTATGCGAGGGGTTTCGTTTGAGATCTTAACTCTATCTATTCTAAGTCCAAGCTCTTTTAAATGAAATGGTTTCTTAAGATAATCATAACAACCAAGATCATACGCACGTGAAATATCTTCAATATCTACTAATGCACTTATATATATAGCAGGTGTGTGGATCATAAGCTCATGGATATGTTCTAAAAAACTAAGCCCATCTATCCCTGGAACATTTATATCTAGGATCAGAAGATCATACATTTGAGTTTTAATATTTTCAAGTGCTTCATTACCATCTACAAAACTCTCAACCTGATGACCAAGGGAGTCCAAAAACTCACATATAGACTCATTTAACATCACTTCATCTTCAAGTAACAATATCTTCATTATCAATCACCTATCATTTTAAATATATATGTAAAAGCTGTTTTATACTCATCTGAACTAACTTTGATCTCGATCTGCTCCTCAGAGCATATGTTTTTAACAAGATCAAGCCCTATACCAAAACCATCTCTGCTTTTTTCCTCTCTATAGTAAGCTTTAAAAACTTTATCTGTATCTTTAATAGCTTTTGATCTACTCGCTACTGAGAGTTCAAGGTTTGATCCATGCTGGACTACACTAACATCTATAGTCTCACCCACTATTGTGTATTTTATAGCATTTGTTAGTGTGTTGTCTATGATCCTTTGAAGTTTTGTTTTGTTCATATATATATGTAAACTTGTATCTGGCTTGTTGTATAAGAAACTTAGTCGTGACATCTGAGCTACATCTTGAAAAAAGTTTACCCTAAACTCAAGATACTGGACTATATCGATCATACTTTTTGGATACTCAACCTGATCTTTTTTTACAAGATAGCTTAGATCATCATATATACTAAATATATTTTTAACTGCAACCTCAATCTTTGAGAGATGTTTATCTTTTGGATGCTTCATGGTGTAAAGCTCAATAGATGTAAGTATAACACTCAAAGGTGTATTTGTCTCATGGACAGTGTAGCGTAAAAAGTTTTTTTGAGACTCAAGTATTTTTTCGGAGAACTCTTTTTCTTTTCTTAGTTTCTCATTTGTAGCTTGAAGATTAAGTGTTTTTTTCCTAACCCTCTCTTCAAGGTTAGAGTTTAGATCTTTTAGTGTCTTTTTTTGCTCACTTATGGTATCTACCATGTTGTTTGCATAACCCACCATGGTCTTAAAGTCTTTAAAAAAAATCTTGTCTTGATCTAGTATGTACTCTTTGTGTGCAGTATCTTTAAAAAAATCTAAAAACACCTGAATATCCCTTTGAACTATGTGGTTTAAGACCTTATAGATACCTAAAACTATTGCAAAGAGGATAAAAGCAAGTGTTGCAATAGCTATGGTGTTTTTTATAAGGATCGATTTTAGCTTTTTTCGTGTAGCTTTATACTCCTCTAGCTCCTGCTCGGTTAATTGGGCTTGTGAAGTTGGAACCTCATTTAAAAGTGCTTTTTCATAGTCAAAGTAGTTCTCCTCTATAAGCAAGAAAGCAAAAATAATAGTAAAGATAAAAATAATTAAAGTTGTAAAGATGTTTGCTTGTTTTATGGTTACGCTATTTTTTTTCTTCATCAAATACTTCTCTATCTTACTTATAAGCATTTTTTTTCTACTCCTCTTTACAGTTTCATCTATCCAAAACGTTAGTCTACTAAAATAGTGTTTAAAAAATTTAACTATAATTTCAAATACTTAAAAAAGGAACAAAAATATGTTTTCAAAAGAACTTAAAAAATACGACCTATCTCAAGAGGAGATCAACAAGTTTCAATACGCAAAAGTAGACACTGCAAAAGGTGTAATCTGGTTAAAGCTACTTCCAGAGGAAGCTCCAAACACTGTTGCAAACTTTGCTCACTTAGCAAACACAGGTTTTTACAACAACCTAAACTTTCACCGTGTGATCCCAGGCTTTGTAGCCCAAGGTGGATGTCCACATGGAACTGGTACTGGTGGACCTGACTGGGCAATAGAGTGTGAGACTGAAAAAAATACAACTATTCATAGAAAAGGTGCACTCTCAATGGCACACGCTGGACCAAATACAGGTGGAAGCCAGTTTTTCATAACATTTGCAGCTACTCCACACCTAGATGGTGTTCACACTGTTTTTGGTGTGATCGAAGAAGATGACGCTGAGAGTTTTGAAGTTTTAGATTCTATTGAAGCCAATGATGCTATCAACTCTATAAGTGTTGTAGAGTCTAAATAAGTGTAAAACCCACTTCGTCACCCTCTGGCTTGACCAGAGGATCTAGGCTAGATTCCCAACAAGAAATGGAATGACGGAGTTGAGAGTTGGGAATGACAGGCCTGGGGTTGGGAATGACACAATACGTCAAAGGAAAAAAATGCTAGTCCATATCTGCTGTAGTGTTGATTCACACTTTTTTTTGGAAAAACTCAAAAATGACTACCCAAATGAAAAACTAACAGGCTTTTTTTACGATCCAAATATCCACCCATACGCAGAATACCAACTAAGACTTTTGGATGTTAAAAGAAGCTGTAAAAAACTAGGGATCGAACTGCTTGAGGGCGATTACGACTTTACAACATGGCTAAAAGCTGTAAAAGGGCTAGAAGACAAACCAGAAAAAGGTGAGCGTTGTGAGGTGTGTTTTGATAGACGCTTTGAAGTGAGTGCCAACAAAGCGTTAGAGATCGGTGAAAAAACCTTTACCACTACACTTTTAGTAAGCCCTCTTAAATCACAAGAGCAGTTAAAAAGATCTGGTGAGTTATTTGAGATAGAGCATGGTGTTAAGTTTGTAGCACCAGATTATAGATCGGGTGGTGGCACACAAGATCAAGCCCAAGTTACAAAAGAGCAGCAGCTATATCGTCAAGATTATTGCGGATGTTTTTTTGCACTAAATATGCAACGTAAACAACAAAACAAGATCGCAGATGAGATCTTTAGCCCGATCTCAAACACCATATTACCAGCTTCGATCGAAGAGAGATTAGAGTTTTACAAACATAGAATTGAGCTTGAGGATCAAGGTGTAAAATACAAAATAATCAAACATAAGTTTTTAAACTACAGACAACTTTTTTGTAAACTTATAAAGGGTAAAAAAGAGCTTATCCCATCATATGCACTTTTTTACTCTACTCTGCCAAGAAAAAAAACAACTGCTCGCATAGAGTTTGAAGTAGAAAATATTAACTATCTAAACAAAGATGAAATAAAACTAATTTCACTAGATCATTTCAATACTCTAGCTGATACATATTATAAAAATATTTATGAGCTTCTATATAATCCACAAAGTTATGAGCATGAACTAAAGATTCGTAATAAACTTTTAAATGAAAATTCTATAGCCCTATTAGATCTGAGTCCGATCGTTGTTGTTGAAGATGTAAAAAACCTAAAAGACTCTAAGATCACGCTAAACCTAGATGCAAAAGTTTATGAAGACACTAAAGAGAAACTGGTTTGCTCATCAAAGGGATTTAGACTACTGCAGACTAAATCCTGACCTTTTCTGGCTAAATACTATCAAGATAGTATCTGCTCATCAAAGGGATTTAGACTACTGTAAACAAATTTTAGATAAAATAGCCAAAATTATTATATGAAGGCTATACTTTATGGTTATGGATGTTATTCAAATACAAAAAATTATCCCCCATCGTTTCCCATTTTTACTTGTCGATAGAATTACAGAACTAAATGTTAATAAAAATTTAGTAGGTTACAAAAACGTAAGTATCTCTGAACCTGTTTTTCAAGGGCACTTTCCAGATCATCCAATCTATCCAGGTGTTATGATACTCGAGGGTATGGCTCAAGCTGGTGGAATTTTAGCATTTGAATCTATGGATATGACAGAGGAGGAAGCTGCTACAAAAGTTGTTTATTTCATGAGTATAGATAAAGCTAAGTTTAGAAACCCTGTAAGACCAGGTGATAGACTAGAGTATAGAATAGATTTAGTAAAGCAAAAAGGCTCTATTTGGATACTTAGAGGTGAAGCTTTTGTTGATGACAAACTTGTCTCAGAGGCAGATCTAAAAGCTATGATCGTAGACAAATAAAAATTTTTTAAAGGTTTTAAATATGAGTAAAATATCGCCGCAAGCGATTATTGAAGATGGTGCAAAGATTGGTGAAAATGTAGAGATCGCAGCATTTTGTTTTATCTCTAGCGAGTCAACGATTGGGGATGGTACTACTATAGCTCATGGTGCATGTATCTATGGAAAAACTACGATCGGTAAGAACAATAGGATATTTTCACACGCAGTTTTAGGTTCAATCCCACAAGATCTAAAATACAACGGTGAAGATGTTGAGCTGATCATTGGTGACAACAACACGATCCGCGAATTTGCACTTTTTAACCCTGGAACTGAGGGTGGTGGAAGTAAAACCATCTTAGGAGATAACAACCTATTTATGGGTTATGTACACCTAGGTCACGATGTAAAAGTTGGTAACAACTGCATCATCGCAAACAGTGCGGGAATTGCAGGTCATGTTGAGATCGGCAACAATGTGGTCATTGGAGCTGGGGGAACAGGTGTTCATCAGTTTTGTAAAATAGGCGATTTTGCAATGATCGGTGGGGCTAGTGCTTTAACTCAGGACGTCCCACCATACTGTATGGTAGAGGGTAACCGTGCTACGCTTCGTGGTTTAAATGTAAACGGCTTAAGAAGAAGTATGGAGCGTAGCGACATAAACGAGATCAAATCGGCTTACCGTAAACTTTTTGAGAGTGGGCAACCGTTAAAGACAAGTGCAAATGAGATACTAAGTAGCTCACAAAACCAATATGTAAAAAACTTGTGTGAATTTGCACTAGAGACAAAAAGAGGAATCCCTTATGAAAGAAAAAATAAATGATAGATAGAAACTGTAGCTTCTGTGGGGCACACGAAAATGAAAAAAACCCAATAATCTCAGGAAATGGCGTACACATATGTAAAAACTGTGTGATCTCAGCTTACAAAGTTATGTTTGGAGATGAGAAAAACATCTCAGATGAGTCTCAAGATCTTGTAGATAATGTAGTTAAGCTTATGACACCAAAAGAGCTCAATAAGTTTTTAGGTGATTATGTGATCGGTCAAGAGCGTGCACGTAAACTTATAAGTGTAGCTGTTTACAACCACTATAAACGTATCTTTAAAAGCGATATAAAAGATGATGAAGAGACTGAGATAGCAAAGTCAAATGTACTCTTGATAGGCCCTACTGGTAGTGGTAAAACACTTATAGCACAAACAATTGCTAGAGTTTTAAATGTACCTATTGCAATAGCAGATGCAACAAGTTTGACTGAGGCTGGGTATGTGGGCGAAGATGTTGAAAACATATTAACAAAACTCATACAAGCAGCTGATGGAGATGTTGAGAAAGCTCAAAAAGGGATCGTTTTTATAGATGAAGTTGACAAGATCTCACGCATGAGTGAAAACCGTTCAATCACTCGCGATGTTAGTGGTGAGGGTGTTCAACAAGCACTTTTAAAGATCATTGAGGGTGCTGATGTTAACATACCACCAAAAGGTGGTAGAAAACATCCAAACCAAGAGTTTACGACAATCAACACTACAGGTATACTTTTTATTTGTGGTGGTGCCTTTGATGGACTAGATGAGATACTCAAGAAAAAACAGGGTAAAAATGTACTTGGGTTTGGTCAAGAGAAAAAGTCAAAAGAGGAACAAAAAACAACTTACGACATGGTTGAACCAGATGATCTTGTAAACTTTGGTGTTATCCCTGAACTTGTAGGTCGTCTGCCGATCATAGCTTCACTAAGTGAGATAGATGAAGAAGACATGGTGCGAATACTAACTGAACCTAAAAACTCTTTGGTAAAACAGTATAAAAAACTTTTTTCTATAGACAATGTAGAGCTAAACTTTGAAGAGGATGCTCTAAGAGCTATTGCAAAAAAATCTATTAAGCGTAAAACTGGAGCTCGTGGTCTTCGTGCTATCATGGAAGAGAATATGATCGACATAATGTATGAACTTCCAGAGTATGATGGCTATGAAGTACTCATTACAAAAGAAGTGATCGAAGATGGGCAACAGCCTGTATATATTAAAAAGCAACAAAAAACTGCGTAAGGGATAAAGATGGTATTTAACAAACTAGTAGGACTTTTTTCAAATGATCTCTCAATAGACTTGGGTACTGCAAACACTATTGTTATAGCTAAGGGTCGTGGTATTATTATTAATGAGCCATCGGTTGTGGCAGTAAAAACTGAAAAGTATGGTCAACAGCGTGTGCTTGCAGTTGGTCATGAAGCAAAAGAGATGGTTGGAAAAACCCCAGGAAACATAAAAGCTATCCGCCCAATGCGTGATGGGGTTATAGCAGACTTTGACATGACTGAGAAGATGATCAGAAAGTTCATAGAAAAAGCACATGGGAGAAGCTCTCTAATCTCTCCGCGTATCATCATCTGTGTGCCTTATGGTCTAACACAGGTTGAACGTAAAGCTGTTCGTGAATCAGCCCTAAGTGCTGGTGCACGTGAAGTGTTTTTGATCGAAGAGCCAATGGCTGCGGCGATCGGAGCTGGTGTTGAGATCCGTAACCCTCAGGGTAACTTAGTTGTTGACATTGGTGGTGGTACTACTGAGATCGGTGTTGTATCTTTGGGTGGGCTTGTTTTATCAAAA
>JBEPWC010000042.1:0-10029 GCA_041642615.1 Sulfurimonas sp.
CTACGTTTGTACTGGTTATTTACTTGTGACATAGCGGCTTTTACACCCTCATCTAGTGTTGGTACTTTGTTTATATGAAGTAGTATTAAAACTATTATAAGAAGTACAATTGCTGAGAGTGCACCTAGGAGTATTTTTGCCATTTTAGGTATCCTTAATTTTTTTGAATTATACCAAAATTAAGTTACATTTAATGTCATAGCCTATATTTTTTGATTTGTCAATATAAAAATGATTAAAAATTGTCCAAAATTTGCTATTTTTATAGAAAGTTTAATCTTTTTATAGTAACATCCTTAAAATTTAACACAAGGAATGCCAATGCCATATGTAAAAGAGGTATTTGAATATTTAAAGAGATCGAGTCCATCTCAAACAGAATTTTACCAAGCCTCAGAAGAGGTTTTAGAATCACTCCGTCCGCTTATGACAAAATATCCAAAATACAGAGACCATAAAATAATTGAAAGAATAGTGGAACCTGAAAGACAGATACTATTTAGAATTAACTGGGTTGATGACAAAGGTGAGATCCAAGTAAACAAGGGTTTTAGAATAGAGTTTAACTCAGCACTAGGTCCATACAAAGGTGGGTTAAGATTTCATCCGAGTGTAAATGCAGGTGTTATTAAGTTTTTAGGGTTTGAACAGATCTTCAAAAATGCACTAACAGGTCTTCAGATCGGTGGTGGAAAAGGTGGAAGTGACTTTGATCCTAAGGGTAAGTCAGACAATGAGATTATGAGATTTTGTCAAGCTTTCATGAGTGAGCTTTTTAGACATATAGGTCCAAAGACAGATGTACCAGCTGGTGATATTGGTGTTGGTGCAAGAGAGATAGGTTATATGTTTGGAATGTATAAAAAACTCGCGAACCGCTATGAGGGTGTACTTACAGGAAAGTCACTAAAATGGGGTGGATCGCTAGTAAGAACTGAAGCTACAGGATATGGTGCGGTTTACTTTGCAAAATATATGTTAGAAGATAGAGGGGAGGCTCTAAAGGATAAGAGATGTGTAGTCTCAGGTAGTGGAAATGTTTCTATATACACTATTGAAAAACTTTATCATCTAGGAGCTCTTCCTGTAACTTGTAGTGACTCAAAAGGGATGATCATAGATGAAGAGGGGATCGACCTTGAGCTTTTAAAAGAGTTAAAAGAGGTAAAAAGAGAGAGGCTAACAGAGTATGTAAAACACAAGCCAAAGGCTAAATATATCCCTATTGAGGACTATGAGCCTGGAACAAATGGTGTTTATGCAGTACCATGTTATGCAGCATTTCCAAGTGCTACACAAAATGAGCTAAACCTAAAAGATGCTCAAAACCTTTTAAACAACGGCTGTGTATGTGTAAGTGAGGGTGCAAATATGCCATCAACTCCTGAGGCTGTTGATCTTTTTGTTGAGAAAAAGATCTGTTATGGACCAGGAAAAGCCGCAAATGCTGGTGGTGTTGCAACAAGTCAGTTAGAGATGGCTCAAAATGCAGCTATGGTTAACTGGACTTTTGATGAGGTTGATGAAAAACTTGCACAGATCATGAAAGATATTTTCGATAGAGCAAGTCAAACAGCAGAGGAGTTTGGCGAGCCAACTAACCTTGTTTTAGGTGCAAATATTGCAGGTTTTAGAAAAGTAGCTGATGCTATGATCGAACAAGGACTGGTTTAGTCCCTGTTTTTAAACTCTGCAACTTTTGCAGAGTTAGTTAAGAAGATATCCTACTCCGCGGATAGTTTTTATGTAGTCTTTGTTTTTAAAGGGGTCTATTTTTTCTTTTAGACGCTTCATGGCTACATTTACAGTTTTTTGGTGGATTCCATCGGTATCTTTCCAGATATGTTTTAGTAAAAACTCACGATCTAGAACTTTTCCTTTGTTGACTATAAGTATGTGAAGAAGTGCAGTTTCAAGCTTTGTCAGATCTGCTTCATACTCACCTATGTATGCTTTATGTAAGTTTAGATCAAGCTTTATATCTTTGTACTCTAACTCTTTTTGTGTCTCTTTTGAGTTTACATTGTACCTATTAAGAACAGCTCTAATTCTTAGCAATAGCTCATCGATGTTAAAAGGCTTTGTTAAGTAGTCATCCCCACCTTTTATAAAACCCTCGTTAATATCGTCTTGTGAATCTTTTGCACTTAAAAATATAACAGGGACATTTATGTTTTTGTTTCTAAGCATCTCCACATAGGTAGAACCCTCAATGTCTGGAAGATTTCGATCCATGATAATGAGATCGATATCTTCTTCTTGAAGCACACGTCTCACATGTTTAGTATTTAAAAAACCTATAACATCGTAACCAGCACTACTTAAGTTGTATTCTAAAAGTTCTAAAATATCATTGTCATCATCAACAATCAATATATGTTCTTGCACCTGTTTTCCTTATTTAACTTAACTATTTTATTACAACTGTGTTTCAGTATGGTTACAAAACTAGTACTTATATGAGGCAGATATTGAGTAGGTTTGACCCGCTTTATACCGTCTAGTTACATGTTGTTTATCTTGCTTGTACCAGATTGTTTCCTCATCAAGTAGATTTTGTAATTTTAGTTTTGCACTAAGACCATTTGAAAATTTTTCAATCCATACAAAATCCAAAATTGATGGTGGCACTTCATAATCATCTGGTGTTACTACTGTAGAGTCTTTTTGCCCAACTTTTCTTATACGTTCACCCATTTTGTTATATGACAAAGTAACGCTCCTTGATTTTGTATCATAACCAAGGGCTAGGTTGATTACAGTTGGTGATAAGCCCTGTAGTTGTCTATGGTTTGTAGTGAGGTTCTCTTGCTGTTTTGGAGTTAAAGAAACTTCTGAGTCAGTATATGAAAAATTACCGAATATATATAGGTCCTTTAACGACTTGTCTACAAAGGCAAAGCTCTTTCTCCCATCAATCTCAAAACCATAAAGAGTTGCTTGATCAGCGTTATGATAAGTATATATAGGGATAGATGATGATTCAGCTAAAGTGTCTTCAATAGGGTTTTTTAAATCTTTATAAAAAACACCAATACTGATATTTTCACTATCTGAAAAATAGTGGCTAAATTTTAGATCGTAGTTGTAGATATCTGTATTTACAAGTTCTGGATTACCTTTTACTGTTGCTGTATCGTAAGGGTGAAAATATTCACCCTCTGTAAACTCCCTAAGGTCAGGAACAATGTAGGTTTGAGAATAAGCTATGTTTACTACATTTGATTTATCAAAAGAGTATTTTAGATTTATATTTGGTAGCACTTTACTAAAGTTAAAAGTCTGTGTATCTTGATAGATAGGATTAAAAATACTATCTCCATATGTATATGAACTTACATCTTGTGCATAGTCAACTCCTCTTGCACCAATTACCATCTCTAATCTGTCAATAGGTTTTAGCATTGTTTTTAGAAAGTAGCTTGTTTTATCAAGTTGAGCATCATACCAATATGATGGTTTAAAACTTAAAATTAAATTAAAAGAGTTGTCATAATTATCAACATGCTGATCGAATATAGTATCTATATTTTGCGTATATTTATAATCAGAATTAGTCATTTTCATTTGGTATTTATTATATTTTGACTCCCTTGTCTTTGTCGCATCAGAAATTCCAAACTCTACATATTCATCTTCATTAAATAGCTCAAAGTTTGTTTTGTTTTTAAAGTATAAAGCATCTTGAACATCATCAACACTCATGTTTGTAAAACCATGAAATGAAGCAGGATCAAGAAACGGATCTCCTAGTACTAGCCCACCATAACCCAAGTCTCTCAAATAGACATATTTAGCACTTGATGGCTGATCTAGTTCAGCATTTGCTCTTTCTATTCCAAAACTAAACTGGTTTGTAGTGTTAAAGAGTTTGTAATTAAAATCACCACTAATTTGATCTGTATCTAATGTTCTTGATTCCCAGTTAAGTTGATATCTTATCTTCCAGTCATTCTCATTTGAGCCAGATAAACCATCAGCAATTTGTGTAGTTTTTTCAGATATATTACTATATAGCTTAGTGTATTTTAATCTAAATGCATCAGAGTAGTTATACTCAGCATTTGCGATTAAAGAGTTTGTATAGGTGTCAACAGATCTATCTATGTCACCATATTGTCCACCATTGCCAATATAGCTGTCATAAAGAGAGTCAGTAGCTTGTTCATATGCATATTTATAGTACTTTTCCTCCCTTAAACTGTGGTCTTGCTTATATGTGTAGTTTGCAAAAAAACTTAGAGTGTGCTTGTCGTTAATCTCAGTATTGTAAGCACCTTCAAGAGCTATTTTACCACCATAAGGAAGTGCTTCACTATAGGTCGTTAGCTCTCTATTTGTAATTTGCTGTTGGTATAGCTCTTGGTTGCTAGAGTCAAAGTCTGGAGTCATTTTACCAACCAAAACATTTGAGTCTTTTAAAACACTTGAGGGGATATCTCTGTACCCATCATCATAACCTAAGTAGTCTGTATCACTACCTTTGTATGTTTGACGTTGAGTTCCAGTATATGAGTTTGCTTTTACTTCTGTTGAGAGCTTTATATAGTTTTCTGATTGTTTTGCTTTTGTACGAATATCAACATAGCCACCACCAAAACTAGCTGGAATATCAGCAGAGGCACTTTTTTGTACTTTCATAGAATCAATTACAGAAGATGGAAATATATCAAGAGGTACTGTACGACGCTGAGGGTCTGGTGATGGTAGTGGCATAGAGTTCATCTCTACATTTGAATAACGTCCACCAAGACCTCTTACATAAACATCTGTGCCATTAACTAAAGTTACTCCTGTCACACGCTTAATAGCTCCTGCAGCACTACTGTCACCCTGTTTAGACATCTGTTCTGAAGCAATTATATTTGTAACAGCAGATGACTTTCTCTCCTCAGCCATTACAGCAGCTATACTTCCCTCAACCTTAGGTGCAAGTACTACAAACTCCTCAAGTTCCATAGAAGCAGGTGTTAGCTTTATAGTTTTTGTAAGAGTTTGATCTTTTGTTAAGACTACATCTTTTAGTGTTTGAGATGTGTGTTCTGAGTGTATAAATGAAACATTTAGCTTTACTCCAGATGGGGCTTTAAAGCTGAACTCTCCTTGTTCATTAGTTCTTGCATCTACATCTGTTCCCATTACAAATATTCTAGCATTTGGTATAGCCTTGCCTGTATCCGCAGATAGTAGTATTCCACTAAGTATTGCACTACCTGTAGCTTTGTTGATCGCTATATCTGTGTCAAAAGGTGTATCTATATCGATGTTGTCACTATCATCTTCACTAAACTCAGCAGTTACTTGGGTGTCTTTGTCTTTTTTGATCTCTACTAATCTTCTAAAATATCCAAGACTTTTACCATCCTCTTTACCAAAGATCTCTAGTCTGTGTTTGCCAACTTCTAGGAGTATATGCAAAGAACCATCACTATCTGTGTAGTATCTCTCTTTTGTATCTAGCACTACCTCTACATCTTTAAGAGGTTTTCCACCCTTAAATATTGAGATACTCAAGCTACCTGCATCTTCTGCAAACAAAGATGTTGTTAAAAATAAAAAACTAGTTAAAAGTATTTTTAAAAAATTTTGCATCTATATACACTCCATAGCATCATTACGACACTTTTCTATATTTGTTCTTATGATCGTTGCTTTTTTGAAAAGCTGATCATCTCTGATCTTTTTGAGGTTTTGTTCTGCTTTGTCATACTCTTTTGACATATAGTATGAGTACGCAAGTGCATAACGGATATTGTCATCTTTAAGCATGTTGTATCTCTCTAGTGCATCTAGAAGACCGATCACTTTTGCAAACTCGCCTCTGTCTATGTGGAGTGCTAACTTTTGTTTTAGCATCTCTACTTTGTCTGAGATCTGAGAGTTTAAGTAGATCGCATGAGGATAATCCTTTATACGTCTGTGCATCTCAACAGCATCTTTTAGGTAGATCGTATCTTTGTATGCAGCTGTTTTAAACATGTATGCAGTTGTGTGCTTCATCTCCTTTTTAAGGTAAACATGGCCAAGTAATATCTTCGCTTTTGCACTATCTTCAAACTTAGCTTTTGTTATCTCTAAGATCTTTATAGCTTCATCTATCTGTTTAGCTTCTATGAGAAGTTGAGCTAGTGTTATATACTCATTTGCATCAGCATCTGTTTTTTTCATATAGCGTTTTGCACTCTTTATAGCTGCTTGGTAAAGACCAAGATCTGCGAAGTAGTAAAACTTCTGCTTTTGTAGTGTAGAGTTCTCAGGAAATAGTTTTGAGCCACGATTTAATGCATCTATGGCATCTGAATACTGCTTGACCTTCCAGTAACACTCAGCACGAAGTGTAAAAAGTGATGCACGCTCACGCCCTTTATCACCTGCAAGATCAAGTGATTTTGCAGTGTTTTTGTAGTCTTTTATCTTAAAATAGCTTTGTGAGAGGTACATATAAAGTTTTTCAAGTTTCTCTTTTTTAACTTTCTCACCATCAAACTCTAAAGCTTTGTCCTTTTTCTCACTTGATCCTATAGAAAAAAGGTATTTCTCTTTTGAAAATGTTTTTGGTGCCTCAAAAGTTTTTACTTTTGTAGCTTCGATCGCATTTTTGTAGTTTTTTATAGCTCTTTTATGGTCATCTTGTTTTGATGCAAGCACACCTTTTACAGTGTAGAACTTGGCTGCATCAAAGTTATCTGACTTTTTATCTACAAGTGCTAACTCATCTTTAGCTTTTTCAAACTTACCATCATAGATCAAAAGGGTAGCTACAGCTATGTGGTCAACCTCAGTTTTAGCATCTTCTGCACAAAGAGATGCACTAAGTGAAATTAGTATTAGTAGTTGTATAAAATTTTTCATTTTCTTCCTTCTTCATCTCCCACATATATGTGGGTAGCTTTAGGGGGTTGTAGGGACACTTGTGTCCATGCCGTTATGGCTGAGCTTTGCTTAGACATAATGTACCTCATTAATTGAAAGATATTTTTTGTTTAGCCCAAACTTTTACAGGCTTGCCTTTGTAGCGTGCTGGAGAAAATCTCCAAGATCTAACGCCATTTAAAACTGTGTCATCAAACACACCCTCAGGTGATGACTCTATAACTTTTGCAATCTCCACTGAACCATCTTTTGCGATTAGAAGGTTTACGATCACAAAACCTTTGATCCCATCTTTTGCCGCATCTTCAGGGTACTCCATAGGAGCTCTTGAAGATACTTTTGGTTTAGAGTCAACACTACCCTCACTCATAACAGTATCTTCTACTATGTCATCTAGCAAGTCTTTAGAATCACCTGTGATCCCCTCAGTTGCAAACTCTGGGATATTCATAGCTATCCCACCTAGCATATTTCCAAGATCTGGTGCTGGAGCTTTTGGTGTTTGCTTTTTAGGTTTAGGTTTAGGTTTTGGTTTAGGCTTTTGTCTAACCTGTTTTTTCTGCTGTTTTACCTGAACGATTCTGCTTTTTGTTTTTTCTTCATCCTCTTTATCATCAACACTTTTATTAAAAGATATAACAAGCACCACCATTAAAAAGGCACCAAATAACATGCTCAAAAAAGCGTAAAATGGTCTTTTCTTTGTGCTGTAAGTTTTATTAGACATTACAGTTTTATCCTATCTCTTTTGTCGTTGAGACTGCAACATCAACTGCACCACTTTGCTTACACTCATCGATCACATCTATGAGCGAATCAACTGGGATCTGAGTATCAGTAACAACTAAAACCGCTTTATCTACCGAGCTTCTTAGCATATCTCTAAGCTTACTTTGAAGTGCCCAGATCTTTACAGCTTGGTTATCTATGTAGATCTCACTGTTGTTATCAATATATACACGGATAACTTTCTCATTTGAAAGGGATGCAGATGCAGCCGAAGGGCGGTTTATATCAAGTTTCATATCCTTTACAAATGTTGTAGTAACCATAAAAAATATTAAAAGAATAAAAACCATATCTATAAGTGGAGATACATCTACATTATCTACATTTTGCTCTTTTGGTCTAAATCTCATTTGTTATCCTTTGTACATATTATGTCTGTGATCTGCTCAAATTCAAGTGCAAATCTTTGTTGTTTTTTATCTAGTATACGACCTATTATAAGTCCTGGCACAGCTACAACAAGTCCAAGCTGAGTTGTAAAAAGTGCTTTTGAGATACCACCAGATATACTTGCACCTTGTGAGAACATAGAGCTACTTTGAAGTGCATCAAAAGTCTCGATCATTCCCATAACAGTTCCAAGTAGCCCTATGAGTGGAGCTAAAACTACGATCGTTTTTATGAGTGTTGAATACTTTTTTATAATTATGTTGTACTCAAACAAAGCATCTGCTACATAGTTTCTACGAATCTTGTTTACACTTTTAGCTTCGTTGTATGCTTTTAGAGCATCTGCAACTGCGTAGTCTAAAAGCCCTTTGAACTCTTTGGCTTCTCCGCGTTTCTCATGCTTTTCTACTAAGCGCCTAACATTTCCCATAGTCCCACGCTGCAGGGTTAAGTATCTGTAACCAAGCCCATACCAAAGTAAGAGGTTTAGCACAAATAAAACCCACATCACTAAGCCACCCTTATTCATAAAGGTGACAAACAGTTCTATATTTTGTGCGATTATCTCAAACATTATGCACTCAGTTTCTCATATAGATTAACTACACGAAGGGCACTTTGCTCCATTGAATCTTTAATAGAATTAGCCCAGCCACTCAGTAGGTTTCCAAGTAGTAAAAGAGGAATCGCTACAACAAGACCTAGCATAGTAGTTACTAGTGCTTCACTGATACCACCACTTAAAAGCTTAGGATCACCAGTACCATGAACTGTGATGATGTCAAATGTGCTGATCATCCCTGTAACAGTTCCTAAAAGACCAAGTAGTGGTGAAACAGCTGCGATAACTAAGATGAAGCTACCAAATCTATCTAGTGCAGAGCTTTCATTTAAGATATTTTCCATCACAATATCTTCTATATGTTCACGATCTCTTTTTATATTTCTTAAAGTCGCACGTATAACCCTTGCAGTTGAACCTTTAAAGTTCTCAATCGCTTTGTATGCACCATCTGGATCACCAGACTCTAGTTTAGTAGAGACAATGTCGGTGATCTTTTTCACATTTGTTCCAGCACCAGCTAAAAAGATAACTCTAAGTAGTAAAAGTAAAAGTCCAAATGCCCCAAGACCTAAGATGATATAACCGATTACACCACCAGCTTTTATGGTGTCATTTATAGTCTTTTCTTTTGTATACTCTACATCTTTGTCTAAGTTCTCATAGACAAAAATATCTAACTCTGATGGCATCTGTTTATTATAAAGAGCTTTTGCAGTGCTTTGACTCTCAGGTTTGTTCCAAAGTTTGTACTCACCATTTCCAGCTGGAGCTAAAGCACCACTTGCTTTTGTAGATATACCATACGCTGCAATGTTACCAACCTTTACGATCTCACCATTTGCATGTGAGCCATCTAGCAGATAAAACTTACCATACTCATTACGAATAGTCGATAACTGCTTGTATAGTGATTCAGAGTTAGAAAAAGCTTTTTTAAGCTCATCTATTTTAGAAACCGCATTTTCATCAACCTTTAAACCATATTCGCTAAGTGAAGCACTAGCCTGAATAAGGATGCTTTTTATGATCTCTTGATTGCTTGTTTTATCGCGTAGCTGTTCGTTTGCTTTTTCGATCTCTCTCTCTTTATTTTTTAGTTTTTTAGAGAGTGCTACAAACTTGTCTTGTTTAGATTGAACCTCTTCTTTCGCTTTGAAAAGATCGTTTGCTTGAGTTTTTCTCTCTTTCTCAAGGCGTTTTTCAAGCTCATTTTTTTGTGCTTTTAAAAATGTAAACTCTTTTTTGTATGCATCTCTTAGCTCACCAGCCATTAAGGAGCTTAGTGTGATCAGTGTTAGTAGTAGCAACTTCATTATTTATCTCCTTGAAGAACTAAAGCGTTTGGTATTGTGAAATAACCAGTTCTTATCTGTTTGTTTAGTGCATCAAAAAGTGCGTTGATCTCTTTTATG
>JBEPWC010000043.1:0-9993 GCA_041642615.1 Sulfurimonas sp.
CCATTGGTGCCACACCTTGTAGATCTACTAAGTCAAAGCCCTCTTTTTCTATCATCTGTGCTAGTGCCATAGCTACATGACCACCTTGAGAGTAACCAGATACGTATAGCTGGTGATTTAAAACCACTCCATTATCTTGCATATATTTTATACTTGCTTTTATCATATCTAGTGAGTTTTGAGCTGAGATATCTTTTAGTAGGTATGGGTGATCAGATGAGTTTGACTCCCCATAGCCAACATAGTCAGGTATGATCGCTGCAAAACCAGCATAACCAGTCATAGATGTAGCTACTGCATAATTTGGTAGTCCATCTTTTTTCTCAACATTTGATGGAGCCTCTGCATCTGTAAAGATCGTACCGTGATTATCACAGATCATTGAAACAGAAAAAGCTTTTCCTTGACTTGCTAAGTATTGTTTATAGGTCTTACTTGCAGTTGGGATAACTAAAAGTCCAGATGCATTTACATCGTTACCACTTATATCTTGTGTCTCATAAACTATTTTTACAGCTTTGTAGCCAAATGCATTGGTGGCATTTGAGTCTATACCTGCTTTTACAACGCTTAGCATTGTAGATGTATTTATATCATCTATCACTTCTGCATTTATAAATCCACTGTCTGAATTAACCGTATTTTTGCCTGTGTTTTCTATATCACTACAACCACTTAATAAAACAATAAATGCAATAACTGTAGACAAAACAAGCTTTAACTTACTCTTTAACATGCTTAATCTCCCTTGAGTATTTGAACAACTTAGTAAGTTTATCAAAAAGTAAAGTTAAATTTAATTATTTTTCAACAAAAGAGTACAGTAGTTCGATCTCCTGTTTCCAAATGTCACTATTTATGGTTTCTAAAACCATTGGGATGTCATCCATCCTATCATCATTCATTATAAACTTAAATGCATCAACACCGATCTCACCCTCACCGATCGAGTGGTGTCTGTCTTTTTTACTTCCAAGTGGTGGTTTAGAGTCGTTTAGGTGCATACCCATAAGTTTATCACGCCCCACAATAGAGTCAAACTCACCCCATGTTTTATCGTACGCCTCACGGGTTCGTATGTCATAACCAGCTACAAACATATGGCAAGTATCTATACATACTCCAACACGGCTTTTATCTTCAACCCTGTCTATTATATATGCTAAGTGCTCAAATGTGTAGCCTAGGTTTGTACCCTGACCCGCTGTATTTTCGATCACAGCTTTTACATTGGAAGTCTTATCTAGTGCTATATTTATAGACTCAGCTACAACATCTAATGAACGCTCTTCTGTGTCACGTAAAAACTCCTCATCACGCTTCTCTTTAGCTGAGAGTTTGACCAAGTGACTTCCTGGGTGAAAGTTAAGACGATCAAGTCCTAAAACCTCACAACGCTCAAGCTCATCTATAAAAGCATTTCTACTTTTTTCTAACTTTTCCTCTTCTGGATGACCTAGGTTTATTAAGTAACTATCATGTGGGAGTATATGCTTTGGTTTTATCCCAGAACTTTCTAGCTCACTAAACCATAGATCTAGTGTTTTTGCATCAAAAGGTTTTGCATCCCAACGTTTTTGGTTTTTTGTAAATAGTGCAAAAGCCTTAGCTCCGATCTCTTGTGCATGTTTTACTGCGTTTTGAACTCCACCACTTGCACTTGTATGTGCACCTACAAATTTTTCACCCATTTTTAAATCCTTACTTTGTATCTTTTGTTTTAAATATGATTTTATTTTTTATATCTTTAAAAAAAGTACTTTTACTATCTACTTTGTACTTTATGTCTACATTTTCATCTTTGATCATTTGTTCAAAGCCATCATCTGTTTTAACTAGGTTTTTTCCACCATAGATAGGTTTTGCTAAAAGAAGGTTTTGCATTGTATCATTTGGGTATGAAGAGTTTAGGTAGTCTTTGTTAAAACCACTTTTACTCATACAACCCTCATCTACACACACAAGATGGTTAATAGTGATCTTTTTAATGCTTTTTCCAGCCATAAAAAGCTCTAACTCTATTGAGTTTTCAGAGTTTCTTATGTAGCCTAGATCTGCAAACTTTATCTGTGGGGATTTTATGATGATGATCTTACTTTGTGTCTGCTTGTAATCTTTTACACTACAAGCTGAAAAAAATAAGACTAATGTTATTAAAAGATATTTCATAAACAAAAGTTTATCATAAATCTATTTTTGAATTATACTCTTTATAAAATACCTCAAACTCTTTTGCTGGGATAGGCTTAGAGCAGTAGTAACCCTGGTAACAGTTGCATCCTATCTCTTGTAGATACTCAAGTTGTTCTTTTTCCTCTATACCCTCTGCTATGATGTTCATGTTTAGAGTTTGACCCATTTTTACTATGGTATCGACAAATATTGCTCCCTCTGTTGTGTTGTAATCATCCATAAATACTTTGTCTATCTTTAGGTTGTCTATAGGGAATTTTTTCAAATATGAAAGTGAAGAGTAACCAGTACCAAAATCATCAAGAGATATTGTAAGTCCTTTATCGCGTATCATATTTAAAGTGTAGAGGTTATCATCATTCTCCTCTAAAAATAGATACTCTGTTACCTCAATATCTATCTTTTTAGGATTTACTTTTGTTTGTCTTAGTATTTTACTGAGTTTGTACTCAAAATCTCTTTGTAAAAGCTGCTTTGTAGCGACATTTATAGAGACTATAATATCCATCCCCATATCTCGCCAAGCAGTCTGTTGCCTAATAGCCTCTTCTAGTACCCAGTCACCTATCTCTGTTATAAATCCATTCTCTTCTGCTAGTGGTATAAAAACATTTGGAGGTATAAAGCCCCTCTCTGGACTTATCCACCTAATAAGTGCTTCTACACCAACTATTTTTCCTGTTTTAACATCTGTTTTTGGTTGGTAGTAAAGTTCATACTCTCCCTCTTCAAGTGCTTTACGCATCATTCTATCAAGTGCTATTGTATCTTTTACCCTTTGGTTTAGCTCTTCTGTAAAGTAATGGTACTGTGCACGACCATTTTTCTTAGCTTCGTGCATAGCCATACTTGAGTGTTGCATCAAAGAGACATCATCTTCGCCATCTTTAGGGTATATTGCTATTCCCACACTACTTGTTATATTAACAGGGTGTGTATCTATAACCCACTCTGCACTCAAAACCTCTTGAACCCTTACAACCCTTTGCGTTAGTTCACTTAGTGAGCGATACTGGTGCATGATCACAACAAACTCATCACCACCAACACGTGCAACAAAATCATTTTGTGGGATAGCTTCTTTTATCTTAGATGAGATCGATTTTAGTAGCTCATCTCCAAGTGTATGCCCTAGTTCATCATTTATATCTTTAAAATGGTCTATATCCAAAAAGAGAAAAGCAAACTCTTTTTTGTCATGTTTTGAGTCTGCTATTAGTCTTTTTAGGTACTCATCTAGTGAATACCTATTTGCAAGACCGCTAAGTGAGTCTGTTCTAGCCATGTTGTACAACTCTTTTTGCTCTTTATCTAGTCTTGAAAAAGTTTGAACCATAGATGCACGGATAGCTTCAAGCTCTTTGATCTTAAATGACTTTGGAACAGCACTTTGGTAATATGCGAACTGACGAAGTTTTTCTAGTGGATGACCAACCACTCTTTTTATAATAAACCAAGCTATTACAAAAAACATTATTGGTAAAAAACCAAAATACAATGCATAAGAGATTTTGCTCTCATCAAAGTGCCTGCTTATCTCCTCACGATCAAATATAAACACAAGTCTTAAAGTATGCTGTTTAACACCCTCGTAAAACCTTACAGTACCCTCCATACCCTTTTTTGTAGATAGCCTCTCATAGGCTGATATGGACTTATCGCAATATAGATCTTTTTTGTAAGGGACCCTTTTGTGAGATGGATCTGTTGTTATTAAAACATCTGTACCATTAACAACCATCACAGAAGCTATATAGTCGTTGTTAGATGTGTACCTTTCTAAAATTGCACGTGAACCATTTACACTCATATCACCTCTTATGTTTTTAGAAAGGATATAGCTAAGTTCTGACATATCGTCTTGCAAGGTGTTAAGTATAACAGCGGATGTTTCCTCTTTTTGTTCTAAATAGTATTTACCAAATATAAGATAAACAACTATAAGTACAACCCCTAATGCTAACTGTGTGAACCTCTGGATCGTTAAAAGCATCTTAGATCAATCCACCCATTGGGTAGAATGACTCTTTCATATTTTGTTTTAACTCTTCTGAGATCTCTTTATTTATCCAGATAATATTGTCTAGATCTTTCTCAAAACTTTCATAACTCACATCCAAAATGTAGGGTTTAACAGTGTTATAAAACTCTTTTGGGTCTTTTTTTAGACTCTTTATAGCCCTATCTACCAGTTTTTTGAGCTCTACAAACTGTTCTTTGTGTTCATGTAGCGTCTTTTCTTTTGTAAAAAGAGCATCGATCACAAAAAGATCTAGATCGGTTTTTGTAGAAGCAATATTTTTAAAGCCATTTTTTTCAAGCTTTGTATCGTATGGAATATAGGTGACTATAATGGTTGGCTTTTTAGGGTTCTTGTTTTTTAAAGTAGATATATATGCTTGATCTCTGTTTATATAGTTTATATCTTTATTTTTAAGTTCATACTTTTGTATAAAGTCTTTAAAAAGTGTGTTATTTATAGAGTCCATCTCCAAGTATGCATCTATGGGATCTTTTGTGTTTTGAAGTTTTGAGATCGAGAAGTTACTCATAACGATATCACCACCATAAGACCTATCAAATAGCATTATTGGAAGTAGTGATGGATCTTTTTTAGATAAAACTCCGTATTCATATTGTGTACCCACATATGCGTCTGCATTACCTGCTTCATAAAGATACATATTTTCACTAAGTGAACTTACATGCAAAAGTTTAATATTTAAAGGTTTAAGCCACCCTTTCTCTTTTGCATAATAAAGAGGAGAGTAGCCTATCCAAGTGGTAGCTGATATTTTCAACTGCTTATTTTCTGTGGGTGAACAAGATGAAAACAATAATGTAAATGACAAAAATAAAAATATTCTTCTAAACAAAATCCACCTCTTTATATTTTATAGTTGTTAGTTACTTGTACAACTTGGAGTATCATCTATCTCTACGATCTCTGTTGAACCATCAGCAAATGTCACATTGGCAGTACCATCAGAGTTAAACGAATAAGTAGCACCATTTATAACCATCTTACCACTCTCAACTTCACCATAATAACCTACTCGTAAAGGCTCGGTTGTACTAATGTTGTAAACACCGTCTATACAGCTATACTGATTTGAAGTAATGCTGGTTTGTCCATTAATCTCTAAAGTATTTCCAGAAGTTTCAAGAGTAAAGTTTTTATACCCAGCAGTTCCACCATATCCATCAAAACTATAAGAGAGTGTACCATCCATTATCATTTTCATAGGATCATAGCTATAGTTTGTTTCCATCTCCATTGTCACGTTGTACTTCAAATAGTCACTCTCACCCATATTCATTGAAAAGTTATTAAACTTTACTTTTGAGTATATATCATTACCGTTATCAGAACCATTCATACTCATTGAACCATCAAGTGTCATACTAGAACCCATTGAACAGTTATTATAAGCAACTGTTCCAGTTGTCCCATCAGTACTCATATCCATATTCATACTTCCACCATAACTACAGTCAATTTTTTGTGGAGCTTTAGATGGAGCCAAACGGCTTGGTGAATTACTAGAAACACCGCTTACACTTTGTAGACTATCGGTAAATCCCTGAACAGAGCTAATAGCTGAAGCTGCATTCTCAGCACTTGTCGCATCTGTTACCTCTACTGTTTCACCTGTAATATTACTGCTGTCTGAAGAGTCATCACTACTTCCACAAGCTGTAAAAAGTACAACACCCGCTACTAAAGATAATCTGATAAGTTGAGTTTTCATTGAGAATTCCTTTGAAATAGATTCTTGTATGTTACAATATTCACCTTTAAACTTTTCTTTACTGTAAATAACATAATATAACACTAATTTAAATTAACGACTTATTTATATGTCATAGTGCCATATATTTTATAAATATAAAGATTATTTAGTATATTAAACTTATGAAAATCCATATAGATATAGACTGTTTTTTTGTTAGTGCTATTCGCACACTTGAACCAAGCCTTGAACACAAGGCTGTGGCGATCGGTGGTAGGAGTGATACTAAGATCTTTGATACAGAGGCTAAAAACCAAACTGTAAGCTTTGAAAACTCAGGTAGCTTTGTGCCAACTTTTTACAAAGCTTATGAGAGTAAAGATGATGATCTAGATGCGTTTAGAGACAAGGATGGTAGAGTTCATGGGATCCTTACAACATCTAGTTATGAGGCAAGAAAGTTTGGTGTAAAAACGGCTATGAAGATCGAAGATGCCCTAAGGCTTTGCCCACACCTGATCATAAAAGCACCAAATATGTCGCTTTACCAAAAGCTATCACATGAGTTACATGAGTTTTTGCAATCAAAAATCCCCCTAGTTGAACAGTCTAGCATAGATGAGTTTTATGGTGATCTTAGCGGATGGGTTGCAGATGAAGATATAGAAGAGTTTATGGATTCTCTTCGTCATGAGATCAAAAAAGAGCTAAACCTTCCAGTCTCCATAGGTGCTGCAAAGACTCGCTACATAGCAAAGATGGCTACATCTTATGCAAAACCATTTGGATGCAAACTTATAGATATGCACAATTTTGATGAGATCATAAACCCCATAAAAGTAGAAGATTTTGCAGGGATCGGAAAAAGCATGGCAAAGCGTTTAGCAGATGCTCAGATCAAAACTCTAGGTGAACTCAGACGTAGGCGTGGGACTTTAGAGAGTTGGGGACCATATGCAAAAGAGCTTTACAAAAGGGTAAATGGCGAGTCTGATGCACCGATCCAAACAAAGAGTGAGAGAAAAAGCATAGGGATTTCAAGGACTATTGAGCCGATCTTCGATCGAACTGAGTTAAGGCGCCGCATACATATACTCGCACGCCATCTAAATTTTGCAATCCAAAAGCTAGATGTGATCCCAACTGTCTACAGTCTTAGTATAAAGTATGAGATGAATCAAAAATCCCACAAAAACATCTCTTTGTATGAGAGGTTTACTGAGAAAAAATTTGACTCTTTATGTATCTCTTTGTTCAATGAAGCAGATATACACAAAAGACTTCGTGTGATCAGGCTTAGTATAAACTGCTCTAGTTTTACAAGCCACTCAAAGAAGGAGCTCTCACTACTAAACTTTGCAGATGAGGAAAAAATGGTAAGTTTAACAAAGCAAAATCAAAAACTCAGAGAAAAATATGGTCTTGATATGTTAAAATGGGGCAGCGAGATGCCACAGTCATGAGCAGTTATGACTGTGGTACATTGGGTTTACCCAATGACACCTTTAACCAGAGAGAAAAATGCTATTAGACCAGTTTAGAAACTTTTACTTTAAAAACTATCCAGATGACATGGAACAACTCATAGAGTACTTTGCTATATTTGGCGGACTCGATATAGAGCTTGATCCATCTATGCATATTAAAGAGCTTATCCGTCTACATATTTTTAACAACTTCGATGAGATCTCAAGACGTATTGAGAGACTCACACATAGCGATCCCATAAATATCAGACTACTAAAAGCTTTAGCAGTTGGTGATAGGCGAATATTTTCAGCATTTAAGCGTGCTGGGCTTAACAACGGTAACGGCGGAGCAGCACTAAAGTACCTACAAGAGCGTGGTGTAGTAGAGATCGAATACTCACGTGAGACCCACCCAAAAGATCTGCAAGATTCAAAAGTAAAAAGGGAGTTTGCACGGCACAGGATCTCAGATAAGGTGCTATTTACTCAGCCGTATTTGCGTTTTTGGTTTTACTTTATAGCATCACATAAAAAAGATATACAAAAAAATGAGTTTGATCAGTTTTTTGAGGTGTTTGAGCAAAAACAAAACCAGTACACATCTTTGGTTTTTGAAGAGCTATCTGAACTTCTTTTAAACTACAACCTAAGAGATGCTCAGATACTAAGCAGTGGAAGCTACTGGGATATGAATATGGAGATCGACATACTAACACTTACAGACGATGGCAGTATCTATGTAGCTGAGTGCAAGTGGACAAACCACAAGGTAAACAAAAAAGAGTTAAACAAGCTAGAAGATAAGTGTGAGAAACTTGGAATTTCTCCAACTCAGATACTTCTTTTTAGCAAACGTGGCTTCTCAAAAGAGCTTGAGTCTATGGCATCAAAAGAGATCTCACTCTACAAAGCATCAGACTTTGAAGCACTTTTAAAAATCAGGTAGTTTAAGAAACTATCCTTAAAGCTTCATACGCCTCTTGTAAAAGCTGAAACTTTTGCTTGTAGTGTGTAACCATATGTGGAGCTTCATGTACTATTTTGTCAGGGTGATAAACTTTGGCAAGTTTTTTGTAACTTTTCTTTAGTGCATCTTGACTAGCACCTATTGGACATTCTAGGATCGTATAAAACTTTTTGTGTTTTTCCTCTTCATGATCTCTACACAGATCACCAAAACTGTAAGATGCAAAATCGCTGTAGAGTTTACTCATAAATCTATTGTCATATGTGTATTGGATGTTGTAGTGCAAAATATGTCTTTTATTTAATGCACGCTCAAGCCTTGATTTTGCCATGTGATCACTCACATCTACCACTAAAGATATGTCAGTTCCACGCTCAACATACACTTCAAGTTGTGATCTAAGGTAAGAGATCACCCATGAGTTAGGATAATCAAGTGAGATCAAAACTGTGTCTTTATCATAAGCGTAAAGATTTACCTTTACAACCTCTGGTTCAAGTAGTTTGTCTAGCTCAACTCTAATAGGCTGTGTACCATACTTTAACATAGAGCGTAAAAAGAACTCATGTTCATAGTCATGAACCTCTGCATGGTGGTGGGAGAGTTTACGTAAAAAGTCTTCCCTAACCTCTTGCAAGGTCTCGTTTCTAAACACCAAAACAGCCTTTGGCAAAAACAGCATACCGCGTGAGTGATGGTTCAAAAACTGCTTCATCCACTCAGTATCTAGTGTTTCAAAATCGGTTGTGATAAGTATAAGATTGTTACGTAAAACTATATCCATACCGTATCCTTAATGTAGTTCTTTCATAATATTAGCCTAATCAAGCATAAATTATTCCACCATGTTTAAATTAGTATATTTTAAATAATAAAATAATTTAAACTTTAGATAGTATTTTTTTTGTATAATTCGAATAACTTAAAGGTAAATACATAAAACGTCCGCTCTTTAAGATTGTGCGTTTTATGCAAAGGAATAAACATTGCTTGAAAATGTAAACGAAAAATGTGCTGTTGTAGGTGTTTTTGGACATAAGGAAGCTTCAAAACTTGCTTATTTCTCACTACATTCACTTCAACATCGTGGTCAAGAAGCCGCTGGAATCTCTTCAGCAGATGATAAAAAACTACATACCATTAAAAAAAGAGGATTAGTCACACGTGTTTTTGATGAACAAAAACTAAAAACACTAAGTGGTTCTTCTGCAATCGGACATACTCGCTACTCAACAGCTGGAGATGACTCGATCTTAGATGCTCAACCTGTTTTTGCAAGATACGATCTTGGAGAGATGGCGATCGTTCACAACGGAAACCTTACAAATGCCAATGAGGTACGTAATGATCTGATAGAAAAAGGTGCTATTTTTCAGACATTTATGGACACAGAAAACCTGATCCATCTGATCGCTAAAAGTGAGAGAGAAAAACTAGTAGATCGCATAATAGACGCAGTTCAAAGGATCGAGGGTGCTTTTTCTTTAGTGTTTTTAAGCCGTACAAAAATGTTTGCTATGCGTGATCGCCACGGCTTTCGTCCACTAAGCTTAGGTCGTTTACAAAACGGTGGTTACATTGTAGCTAGTGAGACATGTGCGTTTGATCTTGTTGGTGCTGAGTTTATACG
>JBEPWC010000044.1:0-9839 GCA_041642615.1 Sulfurimonas sp.
CACGACGATTCATTTCCATTCATTCTCCTTGCTTGATATAATAAATCCAAATCTTTTAGGATAACAACAATGGTATAGGTTTTAAAATTATTAGAAACTTAAAGTGGAAAAAGAATGTTATTTACTCATTTGTAGAGGTTAGTTTATATATAAGTATAAATTATTTTTAAAGCTTTTTGGATTGATGTTAATATATGTTTTTTTTCTAGAAGTGCTTATAGTTGGGGGTTTGTTATATCACAAAAAATTATTTTGTTTAAATCCTATCACAAAAGCGTGATATAGTACTATATTGTGATAATATTCTCAAATAGTTGCAAAATGTGTAAAAAAGTAACATTTGTATTAAAAATATTATAATATAATGGTGTTTATGATTATAAAAAATATAGAAAATTTAACTAAAATTGAAATTTTAGAACTATTTAGAGATATTGATAGTAAATTTAACAATATAATTGAGCTAGATTGTAGTCCTGCGTACTTTAATAGGTTTACAATTAGAGGTTTTGTAGAGTTAGCTGAGATATTTTTATGTAAAGTAGAGACGATCACCCAAGATAACAAAACTTATAAAGTAGTTTTAAAGAGGCTAGATCAACAAAAAAGTTTTCATAACCAAGATCAAGGTTGTGAAAAATATGGCATAGATAGTGAGTTTTTTAAGATCAATAAAATAGATGAACTCTCTTTTTTGTACTACTACCAAGAAGCTTTAAAGTTTGTAGATATAGCCAACAAAACAGATATCTTAAATGTAGGTGTAAATAAAGGTGATGAGTTTTTAGTTTTAAAAAAGTTGTTAAAAGAAGATGAGTTTAGCAAGAAAAATCTTTTAGGAATTGACTATTCAAAAACTGCAATAAACTACGCAAAAAAAGAGTTCTCTGAGTATAAAAATGTAGATTTTTTATGTGCAGACATCAACAAACTAGATCAGTTAAACCTTAACAGGTTTGATCTTTTGATCTCTATAGGTACGCTTCAAAGCTCAAACATAAACTTTAACGCTAAGTTTATGCAGCTTTACCAAGACCACTTAAAAAAAGATGGTGCTGTAGTTTTAGGTTTTCCAAACTGTAGATGGATCGATGGTGAGATTGTTTATGGTGCAAAAGCACCTAATTATAGTTTTAATGAGATGAGTTTAGTTTTAAAAGATATCCATTTTTGTAAAAAGTATCTACAGCAAAAGGGTTACAGAGTTGTGGTTACTGGTAAAGAGTATCTGTTCTTATCAGCAAGAAAGATCAAAAACTAAAGTAGCTCTTTTTTGATCCATGCACTTAAAACATAAAGTCCCCATACATGGTGTTTAAAAACCCCTTTTTTGGCACCATGTACAAGCTCTTTTAGCTCACGCTCTTTAAAAAGTCCAGTTTGTTTGTTTACCTGTTGAATCAAAGAGATCTTGGAGTCTTTTAGTATTGACTCCATGTAAGGGTTTGAAAACCCTTTCTTTTTTCTATTTAATATTTTTTGGGGTATATTGGGTTTTAGCATCTCTTTTAAAAGGTATTTTGTTTGGTTGTCATGGTATCTTAGTTTTGGGTCGATGCTAAATACTAAAGAGACAAGTTCATGGTCTAAAAATGGTGTACGTGATTCTATAGAGTTTGCCATACTGGTGCGATCAAGCTTACTTAAGAAGTGTTCAGCCTGAAATAGTTCTAGATCTATGTAGCTATACCAACTTGCTTCATCACTGTGTTTAGAGCTCTGAAATAGATCGCGATAGGGTTTTATATATTTTAGTCCCTGATCATCTTGTATATTTTGGCGAAGTAGGTTGTTTTTTTGTAGATCTGTAAATTTCTCACCAGATGTACGAAACACTACACTCTCATTTAAAACCCTTTTATACCACTCCCACTCTCTGTTTTTGTTGTAGTTTGAGTTGAAGTATCTTTTTAGCCAGTTTTTATTTTTAAGATCTTTTAGCTGATCTACATCTAGATAGTTAAAGTAGTGTCTATAGCCCAAAAAAATCTCATCACTCCCCTCACCACTAAGCACAACCCTAAACCCATCTTTTTGTATCTGCTTTAGTAAAAAGTTAAGTGGGATGATGGCTGGATCATTTAGTGGTTCATCCATAATACTCAAAACCTCTTCTATGTTATAGTCATCTATAGAGATCTCAACCCTTTTATTCTCAAGCCCTAAAAGCTTAGCACTCTCTTTTGCATCTGCTGATTCATCATACTTTTCATACCCTTTGTAGCCAAGTGTATATGTTTGGATCTTTTTGTTTTGTTTTGAAGCGTAGTAGTTTATGGTAGCACTATCGATCCCACCTGAGAGTAGACTAGCTATGTTTTTATTGCTTGTGAGTCTTATGTTTATAGATTCTTTTAGTTTGGATTCTAATAGCATGATCGCTTCATCTTTGTCTTTTATTGTGTCTGCTGTTTTATCTAAAAGGTTAAAGTACTTTTTTACACAAACTTTAGAATTTTTGTAAGTTAAAAACTCGCCACAACCTAGTTTCTTGATCCCCTTATAAAACGTGTGTGGAGGTGTTGGAGCTAAAAAAGACATGTATGATAGTAGTGCGTCGTTATTTAGCTCATTTTTTTTAAGGTATGGTACAACTGCCTTGAGCTCAGAGGCAAAAACAAAGTTTTCCCCCTCAAGATAAAAGATTGGTTTTTTGCCAAGCCTATCTCTAAAAAGATATAGAGTATTGCCATCTTTGATCGCTATTGCAAACATACCCCTTAGTTTATGTACAAACTCAACTCCCCACATATCATAAGCAGCAGCAATTACGCTGATCTCATCAGTTGGATTGTAGCCATAGGATCTAAGCTCACAAGATAGCTCTTTGTAGTTGTAGATCTCACCATTAAAACAGAAGTGTTTGTTTTTAAAGCTATATGGTTGCTTGTTTGTACTGTTTTGTATGCTTAGCAGTTTGTGCCCTAAGAAAAAATCTTTTGTATTAAGTACACTAGAGTGGTCTATGCCACGGTGATTAAGCTTTGAGAATGCATATAGTGCTTTTGAGTGGTCATACTCTTTTATAACACCAAAAATAGCACACATTATTTTTCAAACCTAACTGTTATGTCATTTTCTAAATAACCATCAAGATAGGTTACTTTTTTAACACTAAGTTTTTTTGCAAAAAGTTCTATCTGATCTTTTGTCATGTAGTTGTATGTTTGACTCTCTTTTCCTCCATAAAGTACATTAAAAATAAAAGATATTTTAGAGCAGACAAAGCAGTTTTTTACAAACAAAAAAGACTCATAGTGACTTAATATATTTAGTGCACCGCTGCAAACTACATGATCAGCTTCTGGTAGGTCTTTTTTAATTATGTCTTGGTTTATGACCTCACAACCTGTTTGGTTTGATGCGATCGATACCATGTCATCGTGACAATCTACACCAATATAGTTTTTGGGTAGATTAGAGTTTTTTTCAAGGTAAAAGTAAAAGTCTCCAAATCCGCAACCTGCATCTAAGATAGTAGAGTTTTTAAGATCTTTATTAAGAAGTTTTAATATTGCACTAAAGCGTACTTGTTGAGTTTTAGAGCTGTTCCAGTTTAAACCTTTTGCACTTGTACCGTGGTTTTGGATCGCTGAAGAATAGAAGGTTTTGTTATCTACTTTTGGCATTAAAAATAAACTACTCTAGCATCTTACAAGGTATATCTGATTCACTTTTGATCTCACTAAACTTATCCATCTCTTCATTCATGGTAGATGCAAAATTTTCTATACTTTTATCAAGCTTTTCTTTTGCTTCATCTACAAGTTTTTGTTGCTCTTTTTCTGTCTCTCTAAACTTGTTAAAAGTTTCTATAAAGTATTTTTTATCATCTGTTAGCAAGATGATATCTTCCCGGTTAACCCATTTTCTCTCACTCTTACCATCTTTTACGAACTCAAAGATCACATTTTGTGAGGTTTTTGAAGTTATGTATCTATCTACCACAAAACCTATAAAGTGTTGCAGTGGTTGTGAGTTGTGTCTTTTAATAACATAGTACATTAGCTATTTAACTCCTTTTCTAGCGAATACTCAGTTGTACTTAGAATAGAGGGATCTTTTTCACTCATAATGCCATCTGATGTTTTAAGAGTTAACTCTATCTCGCAATCTAAATACTCAGACGTTGATAGTGGCTTGTAGTTTTGATCCTCAAATGCGGCTTTTTTTGCATTTAAAATGATGTTTTGGATTAAAGAGTTGTTTTGATTTTGTATATTGCAAAAACCTCTAAGCTTGTTTTTTAGAAAGATCTTTACATCTGCATCAACACTCTGTTTTAGAAGTGGGTGTTGATCACATAGCATCTTTTTGTCGATCTTTCTTGTACCTTCTAATACCTCTTCTATTGAATCACGTGCAAGTTGTAGCAAAACTGAACGAGCCATATCGATCCTTGATATTTCTAGATATTTGAAAATATTATAGCGTATTTTTATAGTTGTTAATTAGCTTGATTATGATCATAACACTTATAACTTGAAACAGAGCTGCTAAAATAAACGCATAGTAGTGAAGTTTATCAACTGAGTTTGCGTTGTAGGCTAGTGTAGCCATCGCGATCAGAAGTGTGAGTGGCATAGAGTGTGAAAGCCCCATTAGTATGGAGTCTATCCAGCCTAAGTCTTTAACAAAAACAAGGGAAGCTACAACACGCATGATGATCATTATAAGGGTGATCATAAGAGCTTTTGCAATAAGCCCATCCATAGTTAGTGCATCTAAGTTAAAAGTAGTACCAATATATATAAAAAATATAGGGATCAAAAAGCCAAACCCAAAAGCTTCAAGCTTGTGTGGTAGATCAGCCTTGTGCGGAAAAAATGTAGGGATAAACATACCAGCCAAAAATGCTCCAAACGCAAGTTCTAGTTCAAGGTATAGCATAGATGCTACTAGTAAAAAAAGTATACCCATAGATAGGCGTATATCTTGTTCAGCTTTATCTTCGTGTGGCATTAAAATGGTCGAGATCCTTGGAAACCACCATGTAAGGATCGTAATAGCTCTAAAGAGTATAAACATAAAAAGTAAAAATAGTGTAAGTGCTAATATGGTTTTAAACAAACCGATCCCAACACCAGACTGAAGCCCTGCTGAGGTTATGGTTAAAACACCTATACTTACAACCTCTCCAATCCCACCACTTGTCATGGAGAGATCTAGCCAAGGGGTTTTGCCATACTCTTTAGAAAGCGTTGCAACAAGCCCTACGGAAATTAGCGGTAAAAGTACCATAAAGATCTTTCCAAGGTCTAGATATAGTGAGATGGAGATAGAAAAAACATATAGTATAACTGTGTAAAACAACACTTTTTTGACCATAGCTTTTGGGGTGTTAAAAACATTTTTTAAGTTGATCTCAGTTCCAGCTATAAACATGAGATACAAAAAACCAAACTCTGCTACAAGCTCAAACATATGCTCGTCATGAAGTAAGCCTACATATGCAAGGAGTGAGCCAAAAATGATCTCTATTGGGGTTGTTGGGAGATTAAACTTTTTAGCAAAAAAAGGTGAAAAAATTATGATGAGTGATATTGTAGTAATTAGCATGATAGTGTCACTCATTATTTGCTCCCTTAATTTTATAGTTGTTGCAATTTATTTTACAGTTTTTGCAACTTTTAGGTTTAGCGACTTTAACATCTCTAGATCTTTGCTTATTATTCTACCTGAAGTTGTTAAGTAGTTTCCTATAACTATAGAGTTTGCACCATACTTAAAGATCTCACTTTGACGATCACCAAACATAAGTTCACGACCACCTGCTACCATGATCCTCTCAGCATCACTGAGTAGATTACGGGTTAGTTTTATAAGGTCTAGTGCTTCATCTGTAGTGATCTTGCTAGGGCTAAGCTCTAGGGCTTCGTTGTGCATGTAAAAGTTGATCGGAACACTTGTAGGATCTAGTGTTTTTAAAGACTCTAGCATACTTATGCGATCATCTTGAGATTCACCTAGACCAAAGATTCCTCCACTGATCAGTACAAGTCCAGCTTTATTTACATTTTGACAAGTCTCATACCTCTCATCCCAGGAGTGGGTTGTACATATATTTGGGTAAAACTCACGTGATGTTTCAAGGTTGTGGTTGTACGCTTTTATGCCAGCTTGTTTTAGGGTTAGTAGTTGATCTAGCGAAGCTGTTCCATTACACCCTATAAGTCTTAACTCTGGAAGCTCTTTTGTTAAAACTTCTGCTATGTCACATACGAACTTTAGGGTTTTATCGTTTAGCCCTTTATCAGCTGTAACCAGACAAAATCCAAGTGCACCATTGTCCCGTGCTACTTTTGCTTCACTAACTATATCTTTGAGAGGTTTTTGTTTATAACGCTCAATATCTGCTTTATAGCGTACACTTTGGGAGCAAAACTTACAGTCTTCTTTACATGTACCGCTGTTTATATTGCAGATCGAACAAAGAAAGATCTTATCTCGCATAATTAAAAACCTTTGGTAAAAACTCTTCACTACCCTTATCTCTAGTGTAGTGAGTGATAATGAGGTTATGCTCTTTTACCTCAAGCATAGCACACTCTGAGATCGGTTTACTTCTAGCACATACCTCACCAGGGTTTAAAAATAGAGTATCGCCTTTGTATTCTGAGTGAAATGTGTGTGTATGACCTGATATGACAACATCAGCATCTGGTGACATATAAAAAGGTAGGTGCATAAGTTTAAATTTTAGATTTGCAAACTTAAAATAGCTTGGTTCTTGAACAAGGTTGTATCTGTTGTGAAACTGAGCCAAATGGGCATCGTTGTTTCCATATACAGCTACATATTTTTTCCCAGAGCTTTCAAGTAGATCTAGTACTTCAATCTCGACAATATCTCCAGCATGTATAAAAAATTCAGCACCCTCATGTAAAAGCTTCTCAATCACTTTTCTAGTTTTTCCAACTTTAGTATGGGTGTCTGATAAAATGCCGATTTTCATATCTCTACTTTTCTATCTCTTCTTTTGGAGTGCGTGTTTTACATTTTACACATTCGTACACATCTTTGTTTCTGTAGGTTCTTGGAGCTAATACACCGCTACAACCATCTTCTTTACACTTGATTGTAGTTGGTTCAAACTTAGATATAAATTTACAATCAGGGTAGTTTTCACACCCCCAAAATGCTCCTCTGCGAGAGTTTTTAAGGCTAAGCTTCCCACCACAATCAGGACAAGGAGTTTCACTTACCTTTTCTTCAACCTGTATACTTTTAGTGTTTTTACAATCAGGGTAACCACTACAAGCTAGAAACTGACCATTACGACCAGTTTTTACGATCATCTCTTTGCCACATTTGTCACAAACTTCATCGCTGGTTTCTTCTTTTTTCTCTACTTTATTTCCATCTTCATCTACTTGTTCAGTGTACTTACACTTAGGAAAACCGCTACATGCTACAAAGTTTCCAAAGCGACCACTTCTTAGAAGAAGCTCTTCTCCACATTTAGGACATTCACGCCCAAGTGGTTTAGCAAGCTTTAATGAGACTATATTTTCTTTTCCCTCTTCGATCTGTTTCATAAACTTGAAGTAAAAATCACTAAGAAGTTTCTCCCAGTCCATATGGTGTTCTGCTATCTCATCTAGTTTCTCTTCCATGCGGGCTGTAAAGTTTATGTCTACTATGTTTGCAAAGTGTTTCTCTAGTGTTTCAGTTACAGTAAATGCCATCTCAGTTGGGATGATCTGCTTTTTTTCTATGTTTACATATGTACGACCACTTAGAGTTGCTATGGTTGGTGCATATGTAGATGGACGACCAACCCCTTCACTCTCAAGCTTTTTGATCAAAGCAGCTTCTGAGTAGCGTGATGGTGGTTCTGTAAAGTGTTGTGTTGGTTTTATGCTTTGGATATCTGCTTTTTCACCCTCTTTTAGTTGAGGCAGTAACTTATCTTTGTCTTCAGTCCCAGTTAGTGCATAAAAACCATCAAAAGTAAGCTTACGCCCACTCGCACGAAACTCAGAGTTCTCTCCTGCAAATGTGATACTTTGTTGTTCAAACTCAGCATCATTCATCTGACAAGCCATAAAACGATCATAGATCAAACGGTAGAGTTTTATCTCATCAGCTTTTAAAAATTTTTGAGCCACTTCAGGGGTAAAACTAAGCATTGTTGGGCGGATCGCTTCGTGAGCCTCTTGAGCACCTTTTGCTTTTTTAGTATAAACTTTAGGCTCTTTTGGCAGGTATTTTGCACCGAATCTATTTTCAATTACACCGCGAACCATACTTACAGCTTCCTGTGCCAAGTTAAGTGAATCGGTACGCATATATGTGATCACACCACTTGTACCATCAGGAGTTTTTACACCCTCATATAGTGCTTGAGCGATCATCATAGTTCTTTTTGGAGTAAATCCGAGTTTACTTGAAGCAGTCTGTTGAAGAGTTGAGGTCATAAAAGGGGGTGGCGTTTTACTCTTTCTGTTTTTAGTTTCAATTTTAGATATTGTAAAACTATCGGCTTTTACACTTTTTTCAATTTTAGTAGCTTGATCTTTATTTTCAATGCTAAGCTTTTCAATTTTATTGCCTTCAAAATTGATAAGATTTGCTTCAATATCTTTTTTAAACATAGTATCAATAGACCAATACTCTTGCGGGACAAAAGCCTTAATCTCACGTTCACGATCTACTACAAGTTTTAGGGTTGAACTCTGCACTCGTCCTGCTGAGAGACCTTTTTGAATTTTTGATGCTAATAGTGGTGAGAGTTTGTAACCAACTATACGATCAAGTAAACGGCGAGTCTGTTGAGCGTTTACCATATCCATATCTATATGTCTAGCATTTTCAAGTGCAGCTTTTATGGCAGACTTTGTGATCTCATGAAAAACAATACGTGGAAGTTCTGCAGGATCTTTTTTTATAGCATGTGCAATGTGCCATCCTATAGCTTCACCTTCGCGATCCTCATCGGTTGCGATATAGATAGTATCAGCTTTTTTTGCTAGATCTTTGATCTCTTTAACTATGGGGGCGTTCTCTTTTGCAACAGAGTACTTTGGAGTTATCTCTGCACTCTGCTCATCAACTGTGATCCCAAAGCGACTTTTTGGCAGATCTCTTATGTGACCTTTTGAGGCAATAACTTTGTAGTTCTTGCCAAGAAAGTTTGTTATGGTCCTTGCTTTTGCAGGAGATTCGACAATAATTAAGTTCAATTAGTGTTCCTGTATATATAGTATGTTGTTTTTTGATGCCGGAAGTTTAGCACAAAAAGTTTAAATAATATAAATTTAAATAAAAATACAGATCTACTAAAGTTATTTTTGTAAGTACCGATCTACATAGTATCAAGGTAAGGATACCAAGATAAAAATATTAAGATGAGGCGAAAGGCTTCAACCATAGAAAAGGATTTATTATGGGTTTTAGAATTAATACAAATATCAGTGCGATGAACGCACATAGAAACGCTTCACAAACTAACCTAGGGTTAGACAAAAGTTTAAATGCTCTATCTTCAGGTTTAAGAATTAACAAAGCTGCGGATGATGCATCAGGTATGGCTATTGCAAATACACTTCGTCAACAAGCAAATGGTTTGGGACAGGCTGTAATGAATGCAAACGATGCTATTGGTGTTACACAAACAGCAGATGGTGCATTAGAAGAGTACACAAAAATCATAGATACTGTAAGAACTAAATCAATTCAAGCAGCATCAGATGGTCAAACACTAGATACTCGTCAGAAAATTCAATCAGATATTGATAGATTGATGGAGGAAGCTCAAAATATTGCTTCAACAACTTCATTTAATGGTCAAACACTTCTAAATGGAGCATTTCAAAATAAATCGTTTCATATTGGTG
>JBEPWC010000045.1:0-9771 GCA_041642615.1 Sulfurimonas sp.
CTATGGTATTTTTACTTAGTGGTTTCATCCTACTGACAACCTACACATTCCATACTTCTGTCTTCTACATCGTTAGCAACCTCTGGAGATTGACTTCTTAAGTAGTAAGTAGATTTTAGCCCAAGTCTCCAAGCTAACATATAGATCTCATTTAGGTATCTTCCACTTGCTTTATCAAGAGTTATAAATATATTTAAACTTTGACCCTGATCGATCCACTTTTGGCGGATGGCTGCTGCTTTGATCAGTATGGTCTGGTTTAGATCATATGCTGGTGTGTAATAACTCCAGTTTTGGGCTGAGAGGTTTGGAACAACTACAGGTATAAGACCACTTAGGTTCTCTTCAAACCACTTGCGTTTAAACACAGGCTCTATAGCTTGAGTAGTACCTGTAAGGATAGAGATAGAACTAGTTGGTGCTACAGCCATCAAATAGCCGTTTCTCATGCCTTGCTTTTTAACCTTCTCACGTAGATCATCCCATTCGTAAGCAGATGCAAATAAACCTCCGCGATCAACAAGGTTTATAACCTCTGCATTTGCATGATCGTGTGGCATTACACCCTCAGACCACTTTGAACCCTCAAACTCAGGGTATCTGCCTTTTTCAAGTGCAAGATCAGATGATGCAGAGATAGCGTTATAACTAACTGACTCCATAACTTCATCTATCTTATCAAAGTGAGCTTGGCTTCCCCACTCTATGCCAGCTTCTGCTAACATCTGAGCTTCACCCATAACACCAAGACCGATTGAACGAGTTTTCATGTTAGTACGTTTTACTTTCTCAACAGGATAAAAGTTCAAGTCTATTACGTTGTCTAAACATCTGATCGCTGTTGGGACTATGCGATCTATATCCTCTTTTGTGTTTATGCGAGAGAGATTAACTGATGCTAAGTTACATACAGCAGTGTCTCCATTGATCTTCTCTTTTTCAACTATGTAGATAGGAAGACCACCTAGTGAATCAAGTGCTGTTATTTTTTTAGCAGGTTTTTCGATCCCACTATCAACTTTTACGATCTCATCCTCTTCATAACTAACACTATCACCATTTTCAAAGATCAACTTGATCAGGTACTTATTAGGGTTAGTGTTTTGAAAGATCTCAGTACATAGGTTAGAACTTCTAATAACACCAGTATGTGAGTTAGGGTTTCTACGGTTTGCATTGTCTTTAAAACATAAAAATGGTGAGCCGGTTTCAAAGTAAGATGTTAGTATCTTTTTCCAAAGATTTTTAGCTTTGATCTTCTCTTTTATAATGCTCTCATCATTTTCAAGCTCAATGTAGCGTTTGTTAAACTCATCACCATATAGTGTTGAGAGCTCTCTAACATCGTATGGATCAAACAGAGTCCATATGCCATCCTCTTGAACTCTTTGCATAAACAGATCGTTTAACCAAAGTGCAGGGAAAAGATCATGTGCACGACGACGCTCTTCACCGGAGTTCTTTTTAAGATCTAAAAAGTCATTTATATCTATGTGCCAAGGTTCAAGATAAACGGCGATTGCACCTTTACGAGTACCTAGTTGATCAACAGCTATGGCAATGTCGTTTGTGATCTTTAAAAATGGTACAGTTCCACCAGCTGCATTTTTGTGTCCATCTATGTATGATCCCATTGAGCGAACTTGCGTCCAGTCCCAACCGATCCCTCCACCAAATTTTGAAAGCATAGCCATCTCTTGGTAAGCATCAAAAATACCTTCGATGTTATCTGGAGTTGAACCTATGTAGCATGAGCTAAGTTGGTGTCTAGTTGTTCTTGCATTACTTAGCGTTGGAGTAGCAAGCATCACTTCAAACTGAGAGATCATGTCGTAAAATTTGATCGCCCACTCTTCACGGGCATCTTCTCGCTGAGCTAAGAACATTGCGATCGCCATAAACATATGTTGTGGAAGTTCGATCGGGTTTGAGTTTCTGTCTTTGATCAAGTATCTGTCATATAGAGTTTTCACACCTAGGTAGTTAAAAAGCATATCGCGTTCAGGTTTTATGTGTTTGTCTAGTTTTTCTAGATCATACATCTCTTTTAAGCCAAGTAGAAGTCTGCCCTCTTTCTCACCCCTTTTAAAGTAGTCTTCCAAAGAGGAATATCCAGAATACCCATTTACTTGGTGGTAAAGGTTAAACATAAAAAGGCGTGATGCTACAAAAGTCCAGTTTGGTGCATCTACATCTATCTTATCTACCGCTGTTTTGATCAGTGTTTGCTGGATCTCTTTAGATGTGATCCCATCACGAAAGTGGATCTGAGCATCTACCTCTAACTCACTCTGACTAACATTGTCCAAACCTTTTACAGCTGATGATGTGTACTTTTGAATTTTTGTAATATCTAGCGGTTCAGTTCTACCATTTCTTTTTATAACTGTTATCATTTATCTTCCTAAGAAAAGTGTAATTTTTTAAGTAATTATTGGTCAAATAATTAGGTAAAAAATCTTCTATATAAGTCTCTGATTTTAACCATACTAAACTTTAAAAATGATGAATTTTTGTAGAAATTTTTACTTATAATTTGATGTGATATTTAGGATTATTTATCCTGTGATCTTAACTGTTTTTAATTATATTTAAAGTTGTTTTTGTGATAAAAAACTGTGTGTTTTCTGGATTCTTTTTATAGTTAATTTATTGATTTAGTTTTATGTTGTTTTAGGTATTTATAGAATACTACTAGCCCGATTAGTAATATTGATATGGTTACTATTGTTATAGTTCCATCTTCTATATGTGTATTTATATTTACTTCATTTATTATTAGCTTCATATTCTATCCTATTAAATAATTTGTATGAAAAAATTATAACTATATTTCACTTTGTAAACGATGAAAAAATAGATAAATTTTTATAGAAAAAAATTGAAGTTTATAGATGACAAATAGTATGAAAGTTGTAATTTTGATTACCTAAATCGCATTTATTATAATTTTCTGGGCATCATATTTTCAAAGAAAATATGTGCTCCCAAAATTATGCGATTTAGCCAAACACCCTATTAAAAATAGCATCCACATTTTTAGTATAGTACTCATAGTTAAAACACTCACGAATCTGCTCTTCACTAAGTTTGCTTCTTAACTCATCATCAGCTAACAAGTGGTTAAGATAAAGTGACTCACCTTTTTCATTTAGAGTGGGTTTTCCTTGGCTGATCTCTTCCCAAACCTTCATAGCATTTCTTTGAACTATTTTATATGCGTCTTCACGACTTACACCTTGAAGTGGAAGCTCAAGAAGTACACGTTGAGAGAAAACAAGCCCACCTGTTTGGTTTAGGTTTTTCATCATATTTTCAGGCATAACTGTTAGGTTAGCTATAACGTTATTCATTCTATGAAGCATAAAGTCAGTTGTTATAAATGCATCAGGTAACCAGAAACGCTCAGTAGAACTGTGTGAGATATCACGTTCATGCCATAGTGCTACATTTTCCATCGCTGGGTTAGCATATGCACGTATCATACGAGCTAGACCTGTAATATTTTCTGTAAGGATCGGGTTACGCTTATGTGGCATTGCAGATGAACCTTTTTGTCCTTTTGCAAAATACTCTTCTGCTTCATATACTTCTGTACGCTGAAGGTGTCTAACTTGAACAGCAAACTTTTCAACTGAAGAAGCTAGTAGTGCTAAAGTAGTTGCAAGTCTTGCATATCTATCACGATGAACAACTTGGTTAGAACATGGCTCAGGTTTTAAACCTAACTCCTTCATAGCTAACTCTTCTAGTTCTAACGGTGCATGAGCGAAGTTACCCATAGCTCCAGAGATTTGACCAACGCTTATTACTTCCATAGTTTCTTCAAGATTTTTAAGATGACGTGCAACTTCATCATACCAAACTGCTAAAGTAAGACCAAATGTAATAGGTTCACCATGAATACCGTGACTACGTCCAACCATTAAAGTGAACTTGTGCTCCTCTGCACGTTTTTTGATCGACTCCATCAACATCTTTACATCTTCTATGATTATTGTTAATGAGTCTCTCATTTGAAGTGCTACACCAGTATCAACTGCGTCTGAAGATGTCATACCATAGTGGAACCATCTTGACTCATCTCCAAGTGATTCTGATACACTTGTATTAAACGCAATAAGATCATGTTTTGTAACTGCTTCAATCTCTTCAATTCTCTCAACACTGAATGTTGCATTTTTTACAATCTTCTCAGCATCATCTTGAGGAATCTTACCAAGTTTTGCCCAAGCTTTTACAGCTGCTTTTTCAACTTCTAGCCATGCAGCGTATCTTGCATGTTGTGTCCAATGCTTACTCATCTCTTCACGAGCGTATCTTTCTACCATATGTGTAACCCTTGTCTTGTTTTTGTGTATAATTTCGCTTATATTAAGTTTCGTATTTTACAGAAATATACGTAAAGATATGATTAAGGGATTTTTATTGCCATTTAAATTAAAAACTTTTAACAGCCCTAGCAAACAAAGAGCCTTTAAATTTCTTGTAAATGAATTAGGATTATCTCAAAGAGATTCACAACGCCATATTGCAAATGGTAGATTGTTTGTAGATGGTAAGGCTATGACAAAGCCAACTGCAGAAGTTGAGGGTGAGTTTGAGTTTGTAGTGTATGAGCCAAGTACTAGAGGACTGAAACCTGTAAGGGTTGAAGATAAGTTTGTAGTGTTTGATAAACCAAGTGGTGTTTTGATCCACCCGCAAAATAGAAATACAGAGTACTCTTTAGTCGATGAACTTAAATATCAGTTTGGACTAGAAGCAAACATAGCACACAGAATAGATCAGGAAACAAGTGGGCTTGTACTATGTGCTAAAGACAAACAGAGTGAAAAAGATATAAAATCGATGTTTGAGTTTCGTAATATGCAAAAAACCTACTTAGCTTTAGTTCATGGAGAATTCAAAGATGAGATCACAGTTGATGAACCATTGCTAAGACGTGAGGATCATAGTGCTATTGTTAGGATGGTCGTAAAAGTACATAAGGATGGTAAAGCTTCTCGTACGTATATAAAGCCTTTAAAGTATTTTCCTCATACGGATATGACATTGGTAGAGTGTAAGCCATACACTGGACGACAGCATCAAATACGTGTACATTTGTTTCATGTGAAACATTCTATAGTTGGTGATCCAATATATGGGCAAAAAGAGGCAGATGTACTTAGGTTTTTAGATAAAGAGATAACTGAAGATGAGAGGGTTGAATTAGGTGGAGCGTCTAGGCTTATGCTTCATGCATCAGAGTTAGAATTTGAGCTGTATGGGTGTGAGTATAAGATTAGTAGTAGTGAAGAGTTTATGGAAGAGGTTGATAAGGTTGTAGGTATGTCATTCCCAACTTGATTGGGAATCTATTCATCTGTATAGTCTACTGTAGAAGCTAGACTCTCAGTCAAGCTGAGAGTGACGTAGGATTTGCTTTACGGCATAGTCCTCGATGGCCCTTCGGACATCATCTGTGGTTCCGAACCTAGAGAAGACAAGCAGTTGTCTTCGTTGAAGCTGTTTGTCCTCAGTGGTCACTTCGTGACAACACTTCCGGTTCCGAACCTACAAACGATAAGCAGTTATCGTTTGCTTTACGGTTCTCATGTGAATAACTTTTGTTTAGTTTTAGTTGTTAATTTTTTTGTCTGTTGTTTATTATTATCACAATATCTAAAAGGCCCTATATATTGGGCTTTAAGCTATGACAAAGTTGTATATATTAAGAGTATATTTATATAAAAAAACTCTTAATTAGAACAAAAATTTTAAAATTTATTTTTACTAAAGTTTAGTTTTATTCACAAGTTAGAACAATGTGTGAATAGTAAACATCTACATATATTTTTAGAGAATTTTGTATCTATTATAATAATTTAAGAAAAAATTTTATCATATAAAAGATAATTTTTTTGTAAGAAAAAGAGGGTATGATTATGTCTGCGAACGACCTCCCTGGTGTGTTGGTCGTTTGCGTATAAAAATAATGAAGAGGAGCAAATTTTATTTATAAAATTTTGCCCGATGAATGGTTTAATTTTTATACGTACTTCTTTAGAAGTAAGCTTTACTTTTATTGCCGAATATACGAAAACTTATTTCCTTTTCGGGCTAAATTTTACAGGTAAAATTTGCTCCTGCAAGGAGTTTTCTACATTAAACCTTGTTATATCTGTTTATGATCTTCTTAACACGTTTTTTTAGTTTACGCAGCGCTTCAACACTAGTCTCACCATCAGCAGTTAAATTCTCAAAACCATCATCAAATTGAGCCTTAGCGATCCAACCTATTTTTTTATGATACTTTATACCAACAAAACGGATATCTCCAAAGTGTTCTTCACACAGATCATATATACGCTTGATTCGTTCAGTATTTGTTTTCTTTGTTACTTCTGACATTGTTTCTCCTTTTAATAGTTAGAATTTTATCATAATTATAGAATTTTTTATCTGCCCACTTATTTATCTTTTTCATCATCAGATGTAGCAGCTTTCATAAAACCTATCAACCCTACACCAAATACTATTATCAAAAATATTATTTGAAATATCTCTATTGGACCCATTATTTATCTTCCTTTTGCTGCTCTTTTAACTGTCCACACGCTGCAGATATATCTATACCTTTAGAATCTCTGATCGTACATAACAAACCATGGCTTACTAAATACTCTTGAAATTTGACCATATCTACTAACTCTGGTCTATCGTATGGGCTATCAGGATATGGATTAAAGTATATCAGATTTACCTTTGCTTTAATACCATTTAGAAGTTTTACAAGCTTTTTAGCAGATCCTAGATCGTCGTTTTTATCTTTTATAACAAGGTATTCAAACATTACACGCTTACGTGTATCTATAGGAAAACGCTTAACAGCCTCTATGATCGAGCTAATGTTATGAGCTTTATTCATAGGGATTAGCTCAGTTCTTAGCTCATCATCAACCGCATGAAGTGAGATCGCAATGTGAACTCCTAGATCCATAGCACCAAGTGCATCTATTTTGTTGCTTAGCCCACTTGTAGATACTGTTTGGCGTTTGCCACTGATCGCAAGACCATCTTCCTCTTTAAAGATCTCTATAGCTTTTGCAAGGTTGTCTAGATTGTCAAGTGGTTCACCCATCCCCATATAAACTATGTTGATCTTGCGGTTATGTTTGTGGTCGTTATCACGTTTAAGTGAAACAACTTGTCCTACGATCTCTCCTGGAGTTAGATCTCTTGTGAAACCGCCTTTTGCAGTTAGACAAAATGAGCACCCTACTTTACAGCCGACTTGTGTAGAAACACAGATCGTGAACTTGGCTTCTTGTATGACTTCGCCGTTATTGCTCAACACTGCTTCTTTCATCTTAAGCCATACAGCCTCTACAGTTTTTCCATCTTGCAACTCAAACAGATACTTAATAGTCCCATCACTAGATTCCTCTTTTTTTACAATGCGAAGAGGATCTACTATGTACTTTTGTGCTAACTCCTCTTTTAAAGCTTTAGGGATATTTTTCATATCTTCATAACTAGATGCATAGTTATGGTACAACCACCCAAGGATCTGTTTTGCACGAAAAGATGGTTTTATGATCTTCAACAACTCTTTTTTTGTAAAATCAAGAAGTGATGGTTTTAGGTTTGTTATAGAGATGTTAGCTCCTTTATCCTATTTTTTACATGTGTAGTTAAAAGCTCTTTTGCCTTGTCGTGGTTTGTTAAAAAATCTTTATGAGCATCTTTGTTTGTGTAGTTTGTTATGCAGAAAACTCCACCTGCCGGGATATCAAACTCTTGTGCAATTTTTAAAACAGAGTAGAACTCCATGTTTTCGATCTCCACACCAAACTTTAAAAACTTTTTTGTTTTTTCTTGGCAAGTCGATATGTAGTTAGAAGAGTTTACAATAATATCTTTTTCGTTAGTTGTGTTAGTTGACACTACATTATCAAGTGGAGTATATGCACAACTATCTAAAAAACCTAACTCTATATTTGCAGCTGTTTTAGACTCAACTATATCAAATATGTTGTGTTTTCCATAACTCCCAGCAGTTCCAATAAACAGTAAAAACTCAGGTTTATCAAACAAACAAAGTCTTGTTAGGTTCATAGCAGACTCAATAAGCCCTACTCCCATAGGTGTAGCAAAATCGAAGGTTTCGTTATTTCCAGCACAGATAATTATGGTGTATCCTTTTATTTTGTAAAGTTAGTCCTCGACGGTCCTTCGGACATCGTCTGTGGTTCCAATCCTAAAAACGACAAGAAATTGTCGTTTTCTTAACGGGTTTCACATGAAACATTATAGTCTTACAGGTATTCCCTGATCATGTAAATAATGCTTTAGATCCATTATATCGATCTCTTTGTAATGAAATATACTAGCAGCTAGTGCTGCATCTGCACCATGATCAAAAGCATCTTTTATATGCTCCATAGTTCCAGCTCCACCACTTGCGATCACAGGGACATTTACAGCGTTTGAAATCTGCTCTGTAATGTTAAGCTCAAAACCTGCTTTTGTACCATCAGCATCCATAGAGGTTAAAAGTATCTCACCACTTCCACGTTCAACTGCCTCTTTAGCCCACTCTAGTGCATCGATCCCAGTGTCAACACGACCACCGTTTAGGTAGACATTATACTTATCGCCTGTTTTTTTAACATCGATCGCAGTTACAATACACTGAGAACCAAAACGCTTAGCACCCTCGTTTATCAACTCTGGGCGTTTTATGGCAGCTGAGTTTACACTAACTTTATCACACCCTACATTTAAAAGTTTATAGATGTCATTAAGCTCTCTGATCCCGCCACCAACAGTTAATGGTATAAAGATCTCACGTGCAACTTCAGCTACAATGTCTACTATGGTGTCGCGGTTGTCACTAGATGCGGTTATATCTAAAAAGGTGATCTCATCTGCACCCTCTTGGTTATAACGCTTTGCGACCTCTACAGGATCACCTGCATCTTTAAGACCAACAAAGTTAACACCCTTTACAACTCTACCATCTTTAACATCAAGACATGGGATTATTCTTTTTGCGAAATAGTTCAAATAAGCACCTTTAAATAAAGAAATTATACTATTTTTAACTTATATGGATGTTATTAAAGAACTTATATTAAGATTAAGCAAATTTCAGATAAACTCTTGTCTATGAATAAAAATAGCGTTGTAGCTAAGAAGAGGTTTGGACAAAACTTCTTAAAAGATGAGAGTGTTTTACACAAGATCATCCAATCGAAGCCCAAAAACAAAAATAAAATTGTTGAAATTGGGCCTGGTTTAGGTGATTTAACTAAATATTTAGTAGATGTCGGAAGTGTAGAAGCTTTTGAGGTCGATACCGATTTATGTAAGATATTACAAGAAAAGTTTAAAAAAGAGATCAACACCAAGCAACTCCACTTAAATTGTGGGGACGTGCTCAATGCTTGGAAGAGTAGCTCTAATGGGAATTTGATAGATGAGCCATATGATCTGGTAGCAAATTTGCCATATTATATAGCCACAAACATCATTCTTAAAGCATTCGCTGATACAATGTGTAAAAACATTCTTGTAATGACTCAGCTAGAAGTTGCAGAAAAGTTTTGTGCAGAGGCAGGTGAAAAGGTATTTGGTTCTTTGGGTATTATTACCCAAAGTGTAGGGACTGCAAAAATTGTTGTAAAAGTTCCCCCAACTGCTTTTGAACCACCTCCAAAAATTGATTCTGCGGTTTTTTTGATCGAGAAAGATAAAGATAGAACAGATAAAGATTTCGAGGAT
>JBEPWC010000046.1:0-9735 GCA_041642615.1 Sulfurimonas sp.
ACACTTTTTATCGCATCCGATCGAGATATTTATGTAACCTTTGTAAGGTGAGCTTCTAAAATCTTTAAATGCAAACTCACTCTCGTCGTAGTTTATGTCGATCTCAACAGCTTTTGGTTTGTTTATAACCTCTGTGATCTTAGAGACATTTCTAGCACCAAGGACAAAACTAACATATGGTGCACGTTTAATTATGTCACGGCCTAGATGGCTTGCAGTACAACCGCAAACACCGATCTTTGCACCATCTTTTTTCTTTTTGTTAAAGATTCCAAGCTCTGAAAAAAGTTTTGAAACAGGCTTTTCCCTAACTGAGCATGTGTTAATCAAAATAAGATCTGCTTCTTTAAAATCAGTTGTTTGCGAGAAGTTCTCTTTTTCGTTTAACTCAGCTAACATATGCTCAGTATCACGCTCATTCATAGCACAACCCAGAGTTTCAATAAATACTTTTTTACCCATATTTTGTCATTCTCAACTTGATTGAGAATCTAATCTATGATGTGAACTTGGTACATATACTCATTGTCTGAGAGTCCAAATTTCACCTCATTCATATAAAAACCCTTACCCTTCTCTTCAAAATAGTCTTGAAGTTCTAGTAGGTCTTTATGTGAATTTTCTCTATCAAAGTAATAGATCACACTTCCATATTTTTCTACGCTATCTTCTATCTTTTTAAGATCTGCCTTTTTAGGTTTCGCGTCTATCTCTGTTCTTGCGTATTTTAAATCCATATTCTATATCCTTAATTTTGTTTCATAAAATGAAGGAAACCCTCCATTTATTACTGCGATGCTGGAAGTATACCCACAGGGGCACACTGATTCCACCATCTAGGCTAGGACCGCTTAGGTCACTAAAGCAATTTTATTTCCACTTTCTACATATCAACATAATAAGTAGAGGATTATAGTAAAAATCTCATAAAAAACGTATTAAAGCTGATTTTATAAGTTTTTTGGTATAATTGTAGACTTCATAAGAAATTCCCAAATAAATTATTTAACACTGTTTTTTATGAATTACCTAAATTAAGGACTTTTAATTAAAATGGAAAAAATATTAGATATCGTAGAAGCAATAGCACATGAAAAAGGTTTAACTCCAAACAAAGTTAAAGAGGCTATAAAGACAGCTTTTGTACAAACTGCAAAACGTGTAATAGACAAAAATTTTGCTTTTGAGGCTACAATAAACGAGGAAACTAAAAAGATAGACCTAGTTCAGACTATAACTGTAGTAGCTGATGATGATGAAAGACTCCAGGATGAGGAACTTGCACCTGCTCTTATGGCAATAAGTGAAGCAAGAGAATATGATGATCAAGTAGAGCTTGAAGATCAGCTCCAAGTTCCACACGACATCGAAGACTATGGTCGTACAGGTGCTTCACAACTTCACCGTGAGATCGAGTACCATGTTCAGCGTGCAGTTGAAGACGATGTATATAACAAATACAAATCTAAAGTAGGCACACTTGTAACTGGCCGTGTAACAAGTGTAGATGCGCAAAACTCTACATTTATAGAGGTTGATGAGATCCGTGCGGTATTACCTATGAAAAGCCGTATAAAGGGTGAAAGCTTTGATGTTGGTGATCACTTAAAAGCAGTAGTTAGACGTGTAAACATGGACAAGTACGATGGGATCTCAATTGAGCTATCACGTACATCTCCTAAGTTTTTAGAAGAGCTTTTAGCACTTGAGGTTCCAGAGATAAAAGATGGTGCTGTAATGATTGAGAACTCAGCTCGCATACCAGGTCAACGTGCAAAAGTTGCTCTTATCTCAACACATCCACAAGTAGATGCGGTTGGTTCAACTGTAGGTGTTAGGGGTGTTCGTATAAACTCTGTAAGTGCTGAACTTCAAGGTGAAAACATAGACTGTATAGAGTATACAACTATCCCTGAGTTGTTTTTGAGTCGTGTTATGAGTCCTGCAATCATCTCAAGTGTAGAGATTATAAAAGACGATGAAGGAAAAGCTACAAAAGCGATAGTGTCACTTCCAGCTGATCAGAAGTCTAAGGCTATTGGAAAGAGTGGAATAAACATCCGTTTAGCGTCTATGCTTACAGGTATGGATATAGAGCTAAATGAGATCGATGGTGAAACTCCTGCTGATGGATCTGAGGAGCAAGAGCAAAAAGAGAGTGTTGATGCACTAGAGGCGTTGTTTAACTAGAACTAGTTCCTCTGGTCAAGCCAGAGGATGACGATGGGGTCAGACAGAGGAGAGGCAAATTCTAATTTCTATTTAAAAACAGCCAAAATTTCAAGAGTGAGGAAGCATACTTAAAGTATGTGACAAACGAAGAAACGAAGCAAATGCATTGCTATTGAAATTTTTTATCCCCTTTTAGCGTATGGATTTAACTTTAGTAGTATTAGATCCGCGACCATATTTCCAAGCATAGTCATAAACGCTGTTACGATCAAGATCCCCATTATGATCGGATAATCGCGTGAAAGAGCAGACATAAAAAACAGCTGCCCCATCCCATCGATTCCAAAGATCGACTCAAGTATTACACTTCCACCTATTAGCCCAGGCAAAGATAACCCTAAAAGCGTTACAATCGGCGGTAAAAGGTTTGGTAATATGTAGTATCGTAAAAGCTGTTTTTTCTGTAGTCCTCGCGATCTTGCAAAGTAGTAGTAGTCACTCTTTAGTATCTCAAGAGTTAACGATCGTACATATATGATCATACTTCCAACACCTACAAAGATCATAACACCCACAGGCAGCACTAAGTGCCACGCCATATCTGTATAGTAGTGTATCCCCTCTTTTGGCTCTATGGAGTGCAGTCCTGCGATCGGGAACCAATCCAGCTGTAGTGAGAAGAATATAATAAACAATAGTGCTAAATAAAAACTTGGCATTGAAAAAGAAACTAAAGAGATCTGACGGATAATGTAGTCACTCTTTTTCTCGTAGTTAAGTGCAGACTTCACACCAAGATAGAGTGAGATCACAAAAACAGCTACAAGTGCTATAATATTCATAATCAAAGTTATGGGTAGTCTCTTGAGTATCTCACTACTCACATCTTGTCCTGTTACAAAGCTTATACCAAATTTTAAAGAAAGGATGTTTACAACCCAGTCTGTGTATTGATCAAAGAGTGGTTTATCTAGTCCATAGATCGCTTTTAGTGCCGCTATGGCTTCTTTTGTCATGTTTGGATTTAGTTCACCTGCACTCAAAAAGCTATTTGGTGCTGCATGTACAGCTAAAAAAGATATGATCGAGATTAGGATCAACATAAAAAATATATATGAGATTTTTTTTAGTAGATTTGACATGGAGAAATTATACCAAATTTATAAGATTCCTACCTACAAAAGACGAATCTTTATAACAGGTTGTAAGTAGGAGAATTAAATGAAAAAAATGCGCCCCATGCTAGCTAGCATGGGGCAACATGATTGCTATTGAACTAATAGAATATTATATATATCTAATATAGAAATACTTATTGCATTCTATTGTATATATTGATAGAAGCCATACATAAAAAATATATATGAGATTTTTTTTAGTAGATTTGACATGGAGAAATTATACCAAATTTATAAGATTCCTACCTACAAAAGACGAATCTTTATAACAGGTTGTAAGTAGGAGAATTAAATGAAAAAAATGCGCCCCATGCTAGCATGGGGCGGCTATTACTTTTAAGAAAGGTTTCTTAGAAGTTATATGTTAAGTATACTTGTACTGTATTGAATGCATCACCACTATTCATATCATCAGCATCTGCGTATATATAGTAAAGTCCAGTATCTAATGCGTCAAACGATTTAGTTACTTCTAATGTAGTTTCTAACATATCAACATTTGCAGCGTCTGCACTTGTACTTGTAATATATGCACCAACACCAACTACATCTAAGTCAGCTGTAGCAGTTAAGTTCATAGCAGTTGTATCTGCAGCTCCAACATAACCAAAGTTCCACCATGCTTCTGTATAAAGTTTAGAAGCTGCTCCACCACCACCAGCAGTTGGGCTAGCTAAATTTAAATCCATTGTAGCAACATTTGCAATTTGAAGTGTACCTTTATCATCAGTTTGAGAAAATGCAGCACTTACACTAAATTTTTCAGCTTCATAACCTACTTTAGCAGCAAATGCACTAGAATCGTCCATACCATCAAGAACACCTTTGTTAGCTATAGAAGCATATTGAACACCAGCAGATAAACCTTTTACACTTTCAAGTGTTAGGTCAGCTTGAACCCACATTGCATCTGCAGCTTTAGATACATTGTAATACCATGCTTGAGCAGTTAATGGTTTAAAAGAATTATTTACAACACCAAGTGCATAAGCACCATCAATAGCAAAAGTACCAAATGAATCTACAACACCAGCACCAGTGTCAGTTGGATTAACTACTGCAAAACCAGAGTTACCATTGTGTTTACCAACATTTGCAGCAACAATTGTTGTATCTGGAATATCTTGGTTCAATAATACAATTGCATCAAAAGTATTATAAGCAGCATTCCAACTTTCAGTAAATGCAAATGGTGTATCTAATTGTTGACGACCAATTTTCGCAGTAGTTTTACCAAAAGTTTTTGCAATGTATGCTTCAGAAACCCACCACTGAGTAGATGCACTACCAGAAGCCCAAACGCCACTTACTATATTATTTTCTAAACCTAGCGTACTTAAAGCTGTCGTAGACACACCAGCAACTGCACCACCAGCTAAGTCAGCTGTAACACCTAAATCTAATGCAGCATGACCATATGCACCATTTTGATTAAATAGATCCGAAGTTCCTGAATCATCAGTACCATAGTATAACTTTGCATCTCCAGTATATTTCATATTGTCTAATGCAAACGCACTTGACCCAACTAATAAAGCTGCCACTAAACTCATTTTTACTAATTTCATCTTATTCCTTTATTTTTGTGTTAAGATAATTTTAGCAGAGAATGGATTGATTGAATAAATTTAATTGATTAATATTTAATCAATTATTTGACTATTATAAGTGTTTATAATTTAATTTTTTTTAAACTTCCCAATTTTAGGTAAATTTATATATATTATAAGATTATGTTTAGTGAAAAAAGGATACGTTACTTTTATACACACATTTTAAGTGTGTATAGTTTTTTGATCTGTTTAATTCTGGTCCCAGCAGAGAACTGTTTTTCCAGAGTCAGTTTTATCAACCGCTGCCATTCCCATAATGTTGTATCCGCTATCTACATAGTGGATCTCACCTGTTACACCGCTTGATAAGTCACTTAACAAGTACATTGCAGAATTTCCAACCTCTTGGATCGTTACATTTTTCTTTAGTGGTGCGTTTGTTTCGTTCCAGTTTAGGATCTGTTTAAAGTCACCAATCCCAGCTGCCGCTAAAGTTTTGATCGGACCTGCACTTATAGCATTTACCCTTTGACCCTTGCGTCCAAGTTCTACTGCCATATATCTAACAGTTGATTCTAGTGCTGCTTTTGCTACACCCATAACATTGTAGTTAGGGATGTATTGTGGACCACCAAGGTATGATAGAGTAAGGATCGAAGCATCTTTACTTAAAACACTCTCTAAGCGGTTAGTCAAGTCAATCAGTGAGTAAACTGAGATCTCCATAGCTATATTAAAAGCACTTTTAGTAGTTTTCATAAAGTCTTCACTTAAAGCCTCTTTTGGAGCAAATGCTACAGAGTGAACAACAAAATCGATCTCACCCATATCAGCTTTTATTTTATCTGCTATACCTGCCATGTGATCTTCATTTGAAACATCTAACTCATATATGTTAGAGCTGCCAAACTCATTTGCGATCGGCTCAACTCTTTTTTTAAGAGCATCATTTAAAAATGTAAATGCCATCTCAGCACCTTGAGCTGCACACGCCTGAGCTATACCATATGCTATTGATTTGTTATTTGCTAAACCTACTATTAAACCTTTTTTACCCTTCATTACCATTATGAATATTCCTTAATTTTATTTATCTAGTTCTTGTGCGAACTGTATCATTTGACAAAAGTTTTCAACTTTTAGTGCACCGCTTCCTACTAACACTCCCTCAACACCATCACAGGCAAGTATATCTCTTGCAGTTTCTACCTTTACACTTCCACCATATAGTAGTGGTGCAGTTGATTTTTCTTTTAGTTTTAAATGTATTTTACTTATATCTTCTAAAGTTGGAGTGTGTCCAGTGCCGATTGCCCAAACAGGTTCATATGCGATTATGAGATCATCGTATTGGGTATCTATACCTCTGTACTGTAGTTCTAAGTACTTTAGCAAAACATCTTCACCTTGTTCTCTTACATCTAGTGGTTCACCTACGCAGTAGATGATCTTAAACCCTTGAGACTTAAAAAAGTTAAACTTCTCTACAATACTCTCTTGTGTCTCACCCATAACATGGCGACGCTCAGAGTGACCGATCAACACTGTTTTTACACCAAACTCTTCAAGTTGTTCTAACCCGATCTCACCTGTAAATGCTCCATTTATTGTTGGGTATGCATTTTGAGCACCTTGTGTTACTTTACCATGATGTGGATTAAGTGAGCTTTGAGCTGGAAATACATATACATCATCTTTAGAGTTGATCTGATCTAAAAAGTTCTCTACATCCATCAAATATGATATAGTTTTTTCGCGAGTCAAGTTTGTTTTTAGATTTGATGCTATGATCATACTTTAATCCTTAATTTTACTTTATAAGTGGTAATACACCCGGAAGAGTTTTCCCCTCAAGAAGCTCCAAAGAAGCCCCACCACCAGTTGAGATAAACGTCATCTCTTCATCAAGTCCTATCCTTTGAACTAGATCAGCTGTGTCTCCACCACCAACTACTGTTGTAGCGTAGCTATCGGCTACAAAGTTAGCTATTTTGCTTGAACCTCGGGCGAATTTTTCCATCTCATAAACACCCATTGGACCGTTCCATAAAACAGTTTGGACATCGTTTAACCCCTCACGATAAAGCCTAACAGTTGCTGGACCAATATCTAGCCCCATCCATCCACTTGGGATCTCTTGAGCAGTTACTATCTTGCTAACTGCATCTTCATCAAACTTCTCAGCTGCGATCACATCTACTGGGAGGTAAAACTTAACACCTAGTTTTTGTGCTTCATCCATTATGTGCTGTGCATCTTCAAGTAGCTCATCCTCTACAAGTGATGCACCTATGTCATAACCGAGCTGCTTTAAAAATGTAAAAGCCATACCACCACCGATGAAGATCTTGTCAACTTTTGGAAGCAGGTTTACAAGGGCTTCAAGTTTTCCAGAAACCTTACTACCACCAACGATTGCTGCAAAAGGGCGTACTGGTTTTTCGATCAGTTTTCCAAAAAACTTGATCTCTTTTGAGAGTAAAAACCCAGCTGCTTTGTGGGAGTTATCAAAAAACTTTGTGATCCCCTCAACAGATGAATGAGCACGGTGCGAAACCCCAAAAGCATCATTTATGTAATACTCAGCCATAGACGCTAACTTGCTAGAAAACTCTTCATCGTTTTTTGTCTCACCTGGTTCAAAACGTAGGTTTTCTAAAAGCAAAACCTCTCCACTTTTTAGATCAGATGCTTTTTGTGTAGCGTCTGTGCCTATAGTGTCTTGTGCTGTTAAGATATCTCTTTTTAAAAGAACACTAAGTCTTCTTGCAACTGGTTTTAGTGAGAACCTCTCAACTACCTTACCATCTGGGCGACCCAGATGTGAAGCAAGGATCACAGCACAGTTTTGATCTAAACAGTAGTTGATCGTAGAAAGTGCTGAGCGGATACGTCTGTCATCTGAGATGTTTGAGTGTTCATCCATTGGGACGTTAAAGTCACAACGGATAAATACTTTTTTATTTTCTAAATCTAAATCTTTAATATTTAGTAGCTCCAAATTATAAACCCTTATTTTGAGATGTGTAAAGCCATGTCTAACAAACGCATAGAGTAACCCCACTCGTTGTCGTACCATGCCATAATCTTAACCATGTCACCCTCGATCACCTGTGTTAAGTCCTCTGCAACGATTGAGCTATACTCACAACCTACAAAATCTTGAGACACACGCATCTCTTTATCAATAAGTAAAAGACCTTTTAAGGAAGTCTGTGCAGCTTTGTTAAACGCCTCTGTAACTTCCTCTTTTGAAGTCTCTTTTTTAACGATCACATTTAAGTCAACCATAGAAACGTTTGGAGTTGGCACACGAACACTTTGACCATGAAGCTTACCCTGAAGTTGTGGTAGTACTAAACCGATCGCTTTTGCAGCACCTGTAGTTGTTGGGATCATATTTATAGCACCAGCACGAGCACGACGTTTATCTTTTGAGTGTTTAACATCAAGAATGTTTTGATCGTTTGTATATGAGTGGATAGTTGTCATAAGACCTTTTTCAATCCCAAACGCATCGTCTAGCACTTTTGCAACAGGACCTAAACAGTTTGTAGTACAAGATGCATTTGATACTATTTTTTGTCCATCATAAAGCTCTTCATTTACACCCATTACAAATGTAGCTGTTTCTTTGTCTTTTGCTGGAGCCGAGAAAAGAACTTTAGGAACTCCATTATCTATATGAACCTGAGCAGATTCTTGGGTTAAAAATACACCAGTACACTCTAAAACCATATCAGCTCCACAAGATGCAAAGTCAAGATTTTTAGGATCACGATCACTAAAAACACGAACATTTTGCCCATCAATAGAGATCGTTTTTTCATCAACCTGCACAATCTCACTAGAAGCTGTTCCATGAACTGAGTCATTTTTTAAAAGATATAACATCATATCCATACTAGCCATATCATTTATAGCTACTATATCCACGTCATCTCTTTTAGCTGCTATTCTTGCAACACAACGACCGATTCTTCCAAAACCATTTATTGCTATTTTTAATGCCATTATATATATCCTGATAAAGAACACCTCTAATAATCCTATAATATCTCAGAGTTTTTTAGAGGTGCCCTAAAAATTAATTCTCTAATATTATCAAAACTTAGCTATAATTGCGTTTAAATATGGAATCAGTTGCACTTTTTGGTGGATCGTTTGATCCTCCTCATACCGGACATAAAGCTGTTGTAGAGGCTGTTTTAAATTTAAAAGATATAGATAAAGTAGTAGTTATGCCTACTTATTTAAACCCTTTTAAATCAAAGTCTTATCTTAGTGTACAAGAGAGATTTGAGTTAACAAAAGAGATGTTTAAAGAGTTTGAGAATGTAGAAGTCTCAAACTTTGAGATTAAACAAGGGCAAAAAACTCCCTCGATTATCACTGTAAAACATCTTTTAAAAACTTATGAGAAAATCTACCTTGTGATCGGAGCTGACAATCTTGAGTCACTTCACAAGTGGCAAGATTATGATGAGTTAAAAAAGCTTGTAACTTTTGTGGTTGCTTCAAGAGACAACATAAAGATTCCAAAAAAATACATTACGCTAGATGTAGATGAGCCTATATCATCTACACAGATAAGGCAAAAGGATAATATTGCAAAATAGAGTAAAAAAAATAACAGATGTTTTAGACAAAAACAAAGCAGAAGCTATAGAGGTTTTTGACTTGAGTGACAAAGAATACATTGTTGACACAGCTATAATAGCTTCATCTTTAGGACCACGTCATACACTAGCACTTTTAGATCATCTAAAAAAAGATCTAAAACCAGAGGAGCATATAAACAATGTTGATGAGAGTGGTGACTGGGTTGCCAT
>JBEPWC010000047.1:0-9645 GCA_041642615.1 Sulfurimonas sp.
AGTGAGGATGTAGAGATGGGTGAGATGATGGTTGATCCTATGCTAGATCCTGGTATGGGTGCTGTTATGCTTTCAAATCATAGTTCAAATGCGATCAGCGAAGATGAGTTGGTAGAGGTTTTTGAGAAAACACAATCTGCACTGTTTGAAGCAAATAAAAACTATGAGATTGCTTTTGATGATCATAAAAAACAAACAAAACCAATAGATTATAAAGCTCACACCGTAAATGAAGAGATGGTTAAGTATGTTAGAGGTAACCACTTAGAAGATATAGCTAGTGCAATGAATCAGATGGCCAAGTCTGAGCGTTCAACTGCTCTTAGAGAGCTTAGAAAAAAGATACTTTCAGATAATTCAAAATGGGCAGATGTGGATAATGAAGTTGAGCTAAAAGATGCTATTGAGAAAGTAAAAAGAGAGCAGGTTAGAGAGCAGATCTTAGAAAAGAAAGTCCGTGCAGATGGTAGAGCTTTAGATGAAGTAAGACCAATCAGTATCGATACAAATGTGCTTCCATCTGCTCACTCATCATGTCTTTTTACACGTGGTCAAACCCAAGCTTTAGTAGTACTAACTTTAGGTGGGGCAAAAGATGCTCAGATGTTTGAAACTCTAACTGAAGAGGGTACGCAAGATGAGAACTTTATGGTTCACTACAATTTTCCAGGATTCAGTGTTGGTGAAGCTTCACCAGTTATGGGTGTAAAACGTAGAGAGTTAGGTCATGGAAACCTTGCAAAAAGAGCATTAGAGCCTATTATAAATGTAGATGGACAAACTATCCGTTTAGTATCTGAGATCTTAGAATCAAACGGGTCATCATCGATGGCTACAGTATGTGGTGGATATATGGCACTTCGTGCCGCAGATATAGAAACTAGTGACACTATAGCGGGCATTGCTATGGGTATGGTTAGTGAGGGTGACAAGTATGCAGTCTTATCAGATATTATGGGACTTGAAGATCACGATGGAGATATGGACTTTAAAGTAACAGGTTCTAAAGATGGGATCACTGCAATGCAGATGGATATAAAACTAGGTGGAATAAGTTTGGATGTTCTAAAAGAAGCACTTTACCAAGCAAAAGAAGGACGAAGTCACATTATAGATATTATGCTAGAAGCTGAGAAAAATATAGAGTTTAACGATGGGGTACTACCATCAACTGACTTTTTCCATATAGATCCTAGTTTTATAGGCGATATCATTGGTCAAGCTGGTAAAAATATTCGTGAGATCATAGAGAAGTTTGAAGTAGCAATAGACATTGATAAAAAAGAGGGTAAAGTAAAAGTTACTGGTAAAAATAAATCTGGAGTTGCAGCAGCAAGAGAGCATATTGAGCAGATCACAGATAAGCCAAAAGTTCAAAAGATCAAGTATGAAGTTGGAGACAAATACCCAGGTATTGTTAAGAAAATAGTTGACTTTGGTGCATTTATAGAGCTACCTGATGGAACTGATGGATTACTACATATTTCTAAAATATCTAAAGATAGAGTTGAAAAAGTTAGTGATGTTTTAAGTGAGGGCGAAGAGATAACTGTTGAGATCTTAGAGTTTAAAGGCAACAAGATCTCACTTGGAAGAGTATTTTAATATACTCTTAATTATATTTTATATATAATCGCGCATCAGATATCTAGTAGGGAAATCTAGGCATTTATGTCTAGGTTGCTTCATTTGAACTATGAGGTTACGCTATCCGAACGTATTTGTAAAAAATTTAATTGGAGAAACTATGAAAAAAATTCTTTTCGTAATGGTAGCTTTAACAGCTGCTGCGTTTGGTGCTGAAGAAGCAGTAGTAAACGAAACATTAAAAGCTTATTCTATGATCGCTGCTGGTCTAGGTCTAGGTCTTGCTGCACTAGGTGGAGCTATCGGTATGGGTCATACTGCTGCTGCAACTATCGCTGGTACTGCACGTAACCCAGGTTTAGGTGCTAAACTTATGACTACAATGTTCATCGCTCTTGCAATGATCGAAGCACAAGTTATTTATGCACTAGTAATTGCACTAATCGCACTTTACGCTAACCCATACTTAGGTTAATCTCTTAACTTAAGTACCTCTTAGGTTCAACTCTTTAGAGTTGGGCTTTTTTTTTCTATGCGATCGTGGTGGAACGGTAGACACGCTACCTTGAGGGGGTAGTGCCTTACGGGTGTGAGAGTTCAAATCTCTCCGATCGCACCATCTTTAAACTCCTAAAGCATTTATTTAGTATAGTTAATATTAACACTTCTGCACAAAATTTCTAAAAAGCAACCTATGCTCATTTAAGTAGATCAGATACTCAGGGTGCCATTGAACTCCTAGTAAAAAAGGGTAGTCCTCTTTCTCTATAGCCTCTATGATCTTCTCATGACATGCTGATACCCTTAGGTTATTTCCAACTTTGTTTATAGCTTGGTTGTGTATGCTGTTGATCACAACCTCTTTTTGTTTGGTTATGGAAAAAAGGTTTGTTAGTTTTTTGATCACAGCACTTTTTATGGGGAAAAAAGAGTTTTTGTGGATTATGTACTCATCTAGATCTAGTATGGTTGGATGCAGCGTGCCATTGAAGTAGATGTTTATAAGTTGAGCACCCCTACATATTCCAAAGATTGGAATCTTTTTTTTGTAAGCTTTATCTATCATCTCAAGCTCAAATTTATCCCTTTTTTCATCAAGTGGAGTGTTGTGTGCATTTTTATCTGCTCCATATATATCTGGGCTTATATCGCTTCCACCACTTAGGATTAGCCCATCTAATTTTTCAAAGTCTATATTTTTCTTTGATGGTTTGAGCTTTACTGAACTTGCCTTTTGAAGTTTTAGGTTAAGCTTTATAAAAATACTTGCAAAGAAGTTTCCATGATCTGGTAAGCAGATCCCAATTAGCGGTTTTTTAGCCATGTTGAGATCCTCTCTTCCCAGTTTATTAGATGCACAAACTCATCTAGGTACTTGTAGTACTCATCACTTAGCTTATCAAGTGAGTCTTTATCGTTTGCTAACTCTTCTACTATTAGCCACCTATCCCACTCATCCCATACGCTCCAGTTATTCTCACCTATCATAGAATTTGAGAGGCGGTAGTGAAAAGCAGGTCGTGGTTTTATCTTCTCTTTAGGGAGGGCATTTCGCACTCTGTTTTCATCTATGAAACATAAGAGTGGTAGCATATCTAAAGATCTATTTCTTGTTGGGTTAAACTTTAGGTAGTCGTCTATAAATTGATCCATTGTTGGGTTGTAGTCTTTGTTTAGTATATGTTTTATATACTCATCTTTAAAGTCGTCTATAAAAGGTGTGATCATCCTAGCGAGATCTACTTTTGCATCTTTGTTTATAAACTCTTGAAGGATCACATATGATCGCATATATGAAAGCAGACTATCTACATCTAAAGATACAACTTCAACATTTAGATGGATACCAAAAGCGTAGTAAAACTTGTGTTTTGTACCTTTGGCATTGTTTTGTTTTAGTTTTTCTATGATGGTCTCAACAATACTTACTTGATCTAAAGGTATGGGTGGGGTGCTTATCTCATAGGGTACTATATCTTTTGAGAGATCACCGATCATCTCTTCAACACTCTCAATCCCTTCAGAGTCAAGCCTTATCCCTGTGTTTTTAAAAAGGTCGTTTGCACCTTTTTGTAGTTTTTGTTTAGTAAGTAGTTCAAAGTCTAGCTCAAGTACAAACTCACCATATTTTGAATCTAACTTATAGTAGTAGTTGTTAACTTTATCAACTTTAAAACCAAAGTCTTCTTTAAAAATACGGAGTGTTTTTTCTATGTCAATATTTGAAAACTCTATCTCAAACCCAATATGTCTTAGCTTGCCATCATAGTTCTTTGTTAGCTTTGGCTTTACAAAATCACCCATGCTTCACCTTTATCTACAAGATAGGTATTATCATAGCAAATTTTTTGCCTGTTCAATAGCACGAGGAAAAGTTCTATGCATATTGTTCTCTCCAATCATCTCAACAACTCCATTTTTTTCTAAATCCTGAAATACCTCATTATTAGTACCTGAAGTTATGATCCTTGTATTGTTTTCTCTAAGCAATTTTATTGTTTCTTTAAAGTTGTTTAGTGCAGTTGAGTCAATAAAACTTACATATCGCATTCTGATTATAAGTATATCACACCCGATCCCACTATCTTGGATCTGTTGTGCATACTGCTTAGCAGAAGCAAAAAAGAGTGGACCGCCGATCTCATATACTGATATGCAAGATGGTAAGTTTCCATAGTTTTCAAGATCATCAGAATCTGTACTTTTTACAAAACTGTATCCATCAACTCGTGCCATCCTCTTCATAAATAAGAGTGATGAGAGTACAATCCCTACTTGTATAGCTACTGTAAGATCTATAACTATTGTGAGTATAAAAGTTGCAAGTAAAACTGTGTAGTCGTAAGGGGAGCCTTTAAGTATTGAAACAAAAGCTTTATGTTCACTCATACTAAAAGATACCACTATCAGTATCCCCGCTAATGTAGCCATTGGAATTAGTTTTGCATAGTCTATAAAAAAAAGCATGATTAGTAGAAGTACCACAGCATGTGTGATCCCAGCTATTGGTGTACGACCACCATTTTTTACATTTGTAGCAGTCCTTGCAATAGCTCCTGTTGCTGCGATTCCTCCAAAAAGTGGTGTAGCTATATTTGCAGCACCTTGGGCTATTAGTTCTGTATTTGATCTATGTTTTGAGCCTATCATCCCATCAGCTACAACTGCAGAGAGTAGTGACTCAACCCCACCCAAAAGAGCTATTATAAAAGCTGGAACTATGTATGTTGTTAAGTTACTCCATTCAAAATTTGGAGTTGAAAAGCTTATATCACTATTAATATTTCCAAAAAATGTCTCGATCGTAGTTAGTGGAAGATCAAGCAGTGACACAGCTAGTGTTAGTACTACAATCGCTATAAATGAGCCAGGAACTTTAGTAGTTATATGTTTTGAATACAGAATGATTATTATAGTAGCAAGGGTTATGATAAGTGCGTAGATATTTATAGTGTCTAAGTTTTCAAAGTAGACTTGCCATTTTTGAAAAAATTCAGATGGTAGTTCCTTTATATCTAGTCCCAAAGCATCTTTGATCTGCGTTGAGAAGATCACAACAGCTATACCGCTTGTAAACCCTACGATCAAAGGTTGTGGAAAGTATCTTAAAAGATTTCCAAATCGTAACAATCCAAAGATGATCAAGATAACTCCAGCCATCATAGTTGAGATCAGCAACCCCTCATATCCGTACTCTTGCAAAATAGCATAAAGTATAACTATAAATGCACCAGTTGGACCACCTATTTGAACACGACTTCCACCTAAAAAAGAGATGATGAACCCAGCTACAACTGCTGTTATGATCCCCTTTTCAGGTGAAACTCCACTAGCTACTGCAAATGCTATAGCTAGTGGTAATGCAACAATACCAACAATGACACCAGCCATAATATCTTTATAGATCTGATCTTTGGATATCCCTTGTCTTAAAAGTGTAAAAAGTTTTGGTGAAAATAGATTTGACATTATATATCCTGTAAAAATTAGTGAAATTATACAGCATATATCAAAAAAGCTATAAAGTAACAAATTTATACTACCAAAAACTAGTTATTATTATACAATTTAAAAAATAGAAACTATGGAGATTGACTATGAAAATTGGGGTATCATCTTGTCTTATGGGCATAAAATGTAGATACGATGGGTGTTCAAATAAAGATGATTTTATTTTAGATGAACTCTCAGAATATTTTGAGTTTGAGAGCTACTGTCCTGAAGATCCCGTGTTTGGAACACCAAGAGATACGATCAGGCTTGTTGAAGTTGACAAGGATATACGTGTATTAGTTAGTAAAACTGCAGAGGATGTCACCCAAAAACTACGCCAATCATCACAAAAATTTGCACAAAAAGCAGCGTCAGATGATCTGTGTGGTTTCATACTAAAGTCAAAGTCACCTACATGTGGGCTTGAGAGGGTAAAGGTTTACCAGCAAAAAGAGGCACCTAGTGAAAAAAAGGGTGTTGGTTTGTTTGCACAGGAGCTAAAAAACACCTTTAAATACTTGCCTATAGAAGAGGAGGGCAGACTAAACGATCCATGGCTTAAAGAGAACTTTTTGATGCAGGTTTTTGCATATGGTGATCTAAAAGAGTTTTTAAAAAATGTCACATCGCCAAATGAGCTTGTAGAGTTTCACACAAGCTACAAGTATCTGATCCTTGCAAAGTCTGAACACTCCTACAAAACCCTTGGAAACATAGTGGCAAACAACCCAAAAAGAGAGCTACATGAGCAACTTAAGCTTTATGAGGAGGAGTTTTTAAAGGCGATCAGTGAAAAAAGCACCATAAACAAAACCTACAACGTTTTGCTTCACATAACAGGTTACTTTAAAAAGCTGATCACAAAAGAGGAAAAAGAGCATATTTTAAATGCTTGTAATGAGTATAAAAATGAGTATATCCCACTGATTGCAGTAACTAAGATCATAAATCTTTATGTAGCAAGGTTTGATCAAAGCTATTTGGCTAAGCAAAAATTTCTACATCCATACCCAAAGGAGCTTGGTTTAAGATCAGATCTAAAGGCGTATAAATAATGAAAAGTATTTTGTGGTTTAGACGTGATCTTAGAGTAAAAGATAGTGCTATACTCTCAAACGCCTCAGGTGAGGTGCTTCCCATATTTATATTTGATCAAAACATACTAGAAAAGCTTGATGCAGATGACAAAAGAGTTACGTTTATATACAACTCCGTAGTTAAACTTAAAAAAGAGTTAAAAGAGTTAGGTTTGGACTTAGCTGTTTTTTATGGAAAACCAGAAGAGATCTTAAAAAAGCTCAGTAGTGGGTTTGACTCCATACTGTGTAGTTGCGATTTTGATAGTTATGCTATAAAAAGGGATCAAAAGGTGGAGAAGTTTATAAAGATGGATAGATATTATGATAGCTTCTTGCTACACCCATCAGATGCTTTAAAAGCAGACAATACCCCATACAAAGTTTTTACACCTTTTTACAAAAGCCTACACCATTTATATGAAAACCATAAGATCAAAGAGTATGAGATAAACAAAGAACTAAAACTTGCAATATATGATTATGAAAACACACCATCACTAAATAGTTTAGGATTTGTAAAACAAGAGCTACCTGAGTTTTTACAAAAAAGTGCTTATGAGCTTTTAGATGAGTTTAAAGACAAGCTAAAAGGTTACAAAGAAGATAGGGACTATTTTTACAAAGATGCTACATCTAAACTCTCTGTGCATTTAAGATTTGGGCTTATCTCACCAAAGCAGGTCTTTAACTACATAAGGGGCTTTAAAGATAGTGAGTTTTTCATAAGGGAGCTTTTTTGGAGGGAGTTTTATAGCTATATACTTCACCATTTTCCAAAAAGCGAGGCAGAAAACTTTAACCAAAAACAGATCAGCTGGAGTGAAAACAAAGAGCACTTCAAAGCTTGGTGTGAGGGTAAAACAGGAGTACCTATCATAGATGCAGCTATGAGACACTTAAATAAAACAGGGCTTATGCACAACCGCCTTAGGATGGTAGTGGCTTCATTTCTAACAAAAAACCTTTTTCTTCCGTGGCAATGGGGTGAGGAGTATTTTGCAAAAAAACTGCTTGACTATGAGGCGAGTTCAAACATAGGATCGTGGCAATGGGGAGCTAGTACTGGGGCTGATAGTGTTCCATATTTTAGAGTTTTTAACCCATATACACAGAGTGAGAAGTTTGACAAAGATGGCGTTTTTATAAAGTTCTCAATTGCAGAGTTAAAAGATGTTAAGCCAAAACTTTTACATAAAGAGGGTGCATTAAGCAGCGATCTATTTTTAGATTATCCAAATCCGATCGTAGATATAAAAAGCTCCAGAGCAGAAGCTATAAAAAGGTTTAAATATGCTTGACCTAGCTGTAGTTGGAAGTGGGATCGGAGGTAGTTTGATCGCAGCACTTAACAAAGATAAAAACATAACCCTTTTTGAAAAAGATAAAAATCTAGGTGGATGTGCAAGCACTTTTAAAAGAGGCTCACACCACTACAACGCAGGTGCTACAACACTTGTGGGCTACGAAGATGGACACATACTAAAAAAACAGTTTGATACCATAGGGCTAACTCCAAACATAACCAAAAGTGAGGTAGCTATAAGGGTTGTTCAAGGCGAAGTTGTGATCGATAGGGTAAAAGATTTTGAGCAGTTTTTAGAAAGCATTGAAAAAAGCTATCCTAACAAAAACAACAGAGCTTTTTGGAGTAAGATAAAAGAGATTAATGAGAAGTTTTGGAAGTTACAAAAGATCTACTACGCAAAATACTCTTTAAAAAACTACATAAAAACTGCATCTTTTATCAATGAACTATTGTTCACATACGGTTTTGATCTTTTAAAAAATGCAAGATTTTTTATAAAACAAACATTAGGTGAGATCACAGCTGGGTATGAGAGATTTATTGACTCACAACTTATGATCACAGTCCAAACTAATTCAAAAGATATCTCGATTCTCTCACTCGCTCTTGGTCTTTCATATCCATTTCATGATGTGTTTTATGTAGATGGTGGGATGGGTTCCTTGATCGAAGAGATTGTAAAAGATGTTGAGACAAAAAAAGACCATGAGATACAAAAGATACTAAAAGACACAAACGGCTGGGTCTTAGAGTCTAAAAAAGGAAGCTACAAAACAAAAGATCTTGTTTTAAACTCATCTATATATCAAAGTGCAAACTTATTTGATGATGAGGATATTAAAAACTACTACAACTCTTTTGGTTTTAGTGATCAGAGTGCCTTTGTAGTGTATTTAACCCTAGACATAAAAGATGAGTTTTTAGACCACTACCAGTTTATATATGATGATCTGATCCCAAACTCAACTTCAAACTCATTTTTTGTATCTGTTTCAAAACAAGATGACAAAGTTCTCTCAAAAGATGGGTTAAGCGTTACCATATCTACTCATACAGGGGCTAACTTTTGGAAGAGTTTGTCAAAAGATGAGTATAAGCAAAAAAAAGAATATACTCAGGAGTTTATAGTTGGTAAGTTTTTAGAGTATTTTACATCGATCAAAAAGCAAGATATAAAACGCTGTTTTAGTGCAACCTCCATAACCTTTAACAGATATATTAACAGGTATAATTGTGGAGGAAAAGCTATAAGTTATAAAAATATTGGGCAACTCCCAAGCACAAACACACCTTTTAAAGGGATTTACAATGTTGGCGATACAGTCTTCGCAGCTCAAGGTTGGCCGGGTGTGGCAATAGGCGTAGATGTTTTACAAAGGCAGTTAAATGGAAGCAGTTGAGTTAAAGGTATCAAACAAAGACTGGGTCCATATTGGGATTATCGGTACACTCTTTGGTCTTTTTATATCTTTGTTTTTTTACTTTTTAAATGAGATGTTTCAAACTACTTCAACTATAGTTTTTGGAGCTTTTACTGCACTTGCCATAACTATATTTTCAACTTTTTTTATAAATATTTCAAACAACTACATCCTTCCACGTGTAAAAAAGAAGTTTTGGTATCTGATCAGTTTTGTGTTTTCGTTTCTCTCAGGTGCTTTGGGGTTTTTGTTTAGCTTT
>JBEPWC010000048.1:0-9628 GCA_041642615.1 Sulfurimonas sp.
AGACCCAGCAAGTGCTGCATATGTAAATATGAAAAAGAAAGCTTGTGATAGAGTTGGGTTTTACTCTATCACTCACGATATGCCTGAGACTATCTCACAGGAGGCTATAGAAAAAACAATCACTATGCTAAACAACGACTCAAATGTCGATGGTATACTCATCCAACTACCACTCCCTGATCATATAGACACTACAAAGCTTTTAGAGCTTGTTGATCCAGCAAAAGATGTGGATGGTTTTCACCCATACAATGTTGGTCGATTAGTTACAAACTTAGATGGCTTTGTACCGTGTACACCACTTGGAGTTATGAAGCTTTTAGAGGAGTATGACATAGATGTTAAAGGTAAAAACTGTGTAGTTGTTGGTGCTTCAAACATAGTTGGAAAGCCTATGGCAGCACTACTTTTAAATGCAGATGCTACAGTTGAGATATGCCATATTTTTACAGATGATCTTAAAAAACACACACAAGATGCAGATGTAGTTCTTTGTGGAGTTGGTGTGATCAACCTAATAACAGAAGATATGGTAAAAGATGATGTTGTGATTGTTGACATTGGTGTAAGTCGTACAGAAGAGGGAAAACTAGTCGGTGATGTGGACTTTGAAAATGTTAGTAAAAAAAGCTCATACATTACACCAAGCCCAGGTGGAGTTGGACCAATGACTATAGCGATGCTTCTAAGCAATACTCTAAAAGCAGCCAAAATAAATGCTAAAAAACTACTAGAAAAAAAAGAGTCTTAATGAAAGAGTTTTTGCATAAAGCGTATAAGTTTTCAAACTCATGGACTGGAACAATAATAATTGTATTACTTATCATATTTTTTATAGCTCAAGCCTTTAGAATCCCGAGTGGAAGTATGAAAGACTCATTATTAATAGGTGATCATCTATTTGGAAAAAAGTTTGCATACGGTATACCAATGCCTCATATCCCTTTTATAGAGATGTCAATCATGCCTTGGAGTGATGATCTAAAACTCATAGATGGTGACAAACCAAAACGTGGCGATGTTGTAATCTTCAGGTTTCCTCATAATCCAAAAACCCACTTTGTGAAAAGATGTGTAGCTCTTCCAGAAGATGAGTTGTTTATTTTAGACAAAGATCTATTCATACATTTTCATGAGGGTAATGAGTGGATAGAAAAAAATTACGCAGGTTATGAGGTAGCCAAACTATCTGGTAAACTGTGGGTTAAAAACCCATACATGAAAGAACATCCAGGGATCCACCATGATGAAAATGTACAAAACAATGGCGACACAAGAACTGCTCCACTTTTTAACCTAAGCCCTATAAAAGTACCTAATGGTGAGTATTTTATGATGGGTGATAACAGAGATCATTCAAATGACAGTCGTTTTTGGGGTACAGTCCCATATGAAAACATAGAGGGAACTCCTTGGTTTATATATTTTTCAATAGATGAAAATTGGGAGATCAGATGGGATAGAATGGGAAAAACCCCAACAGATTTAGAACAACCCATACACCTAGACAAAGCTATTGCCGAGAGAAAGGCACAAGATAAAGTAGACCATGGAATCTATTGATCTACTTAAAATCATAACCGCTGTCTTAGCCTTAGCTGTAGCGATCATAGGTCATGAGATCATGCATGGCTGGGTTGCTTACAAGTATGGCGACACTACAGCTAAAGATGCTGGTAGACTAAACATAAACCCTATTGTTCATGTCGATCTAGTTGGTACGATCTTAGTTCCAGCTTCACTTTACTTTTTACCTATGCTTTTAGGTGGCGAGAGTGGCTTTTTATTTGGTTGGGCCAAACCTGTTCCTATAAACACCGCCACAGTCATAAGAAATGGTGGATATAACGGGGCTATGCAGGTTGATTTAGCAGGAATTGTATATAATTTTACACTAGGTGTGATCGCATCCATAATTATTGTAGGAATGGGTAAGCCAACTTCAGCAGATGGTTTGCTTTACGTTTTTACTTATCTTTTTGTTTGGAATCTATTGATCATAAACATCGTTTTAGCTGTATTTAACCTCTTGCCAATACCACAGTTCGATGGGGCACATTTTTTAATGCACCTATCACTCAAACACAAGATAAGAAGTGTAGCTGAGTTTTTTTACAAAAATGAGCGTTATGGTATCATAATAGTACTCATTATACTTATGACGCCAATTAAAGACTATGTACTATTTTTGCCAGTACAGACCATTTTAGGGTTATTATTAACATAGGAGACAAATAATATGAAATTTTATATTGCAACCGATCATGCTGGACTTGAGTTAAAAAACTACACTGTAGAGCTTTTAAAGCAAAAGGGTCATGAGGTTATTGATCTTGGTCCATTTAACAAAGACAGAGTTGATTACCCAGACTATGCACACAAACTATCTTTGAGTGTATTAGAGGATTCTGATTCACAAGGTATACTAATCTGTGGAAGCGGACTGGGGATGAGTATGGCAGCAAATCGCCATGAGGGCATACGAGCTGCAGTTTGCCATGATGCTTATACAGCTACAGTAGCACGTGGACACAACGATGCAAATGTTTTGTGCTACGGTGAGCGAATAGTTGGTCGTGGTGTAGCAGAATCTATCCTTGATGCTTGGATTGGCGGAAGCTTTGATGGTGGAAGACACTGTGCACGTGTAGAAAAGATAGAGATAAATTAGGTAAAATACGTTCTAATAAAAAGATACTAGTATCTTGGGCTTTCTGCCGAAGAAAACCCAGTGTTGACGTAGATGGCGGGATGACTTCTGACATCGTATTTAAAAAGGGAAAAAGGTTCCCTTGAATTTATGAAATAAATTAAAGGAAAAAAACTATGTTTTGGGAATGGTCACTACTTTCGATTTTATCTATACTCTCAATCTACCTTTTTGTTAAGATGTTTTACTTTAAAAGTATTACAAGCAAAGAAAAAAGAAGCAACGACTTAATGAAACTAACACTTCAAGAAGCTGAAATACTGATCAGAAAGTACCAGATCCAACTTCAGCGTGCACTTGGAAATGTAGATATTTTAAGTGAAGAACTATCTAAGTTAAGAAATGAGTTAAAAGTTTTAAAATCAAGAAACTCAAAACACAGACAAGAAACAGATAGACTAAACGGGAAAATTAAAGCGTTAGAAAATAGAATAGACGCACTACTTTAAGGATCAAGATGGAACTAACAGCTAAAGAGAAACAGATTATAGAGGACTCCATAAGGGATATTAAAAATTTTCCCAAAGAGGGGGTTGTGTTTAAAGACATAACTACACTTTTAAACAATAAAGAAGCGTATAGCACCTTGATGAAACATCTACAAAAACGGTATAAGACATATAACTTAGACTACATTGCAGGTATAGATGCACGTGGGTTTATCTTTGGTGCAGCACTTGCTCAGATGCTGAGTATTGGTTTTGTGCCGATTAGAAAAAAAGGAAAGCTTCCATATACAACTATTGGTGAAAAATATGCTCTTGAATATGGTGTAGATGAGATCGAGGTACATATTGATGCCTTTAGAGGTGTCAAGGATGCTAGAGTTTTACTAATAGATGATCTAATAGCAACAGGTGGGACTGCAAATGCTGCTGCCACGCTTGTCAATCAAACTGGTGCCAAATGTGTAGAAGCGTGTTTTGTATTAGGTCTTAACTTTCTTGATGGAATAAAAAATTTAAAAAATAAAACTGATGTTTATGCAGTAATAGGGGTTGATTAATGTATATACCAAAATCTTCAAAATATGATCCAGATCTAAATGGTCACTTTGATATGCATGGTGGAAGATACGTCCCTGAGACGCTGATGCCAGCACTTTTAAAGCTTGAAAAGGAGTACAAGTCAATTAGGTTTGATAAAGACTTCTGGAAGGAAGTCCACTACTACCTAAATGATTATGTAGGTCGCCCTAGCCCACTTTACTATGCTAAAAACATATCTGATGAAGTTGGTGCAAAAGTCTACTTAAAAAGAGAAGATCTAAATCACACAGGTGCTCATAAGGTCAACAACGTCATAGCCCAAGGGATCATGGCAAAACGCCTTGGTTACAAAAAGATCATAGCTGAAACTGGAGCTGGTCAACACGGTGTTGCTACTGCAACTATATGTGCACTATTAGATCTTGATTGTGAGATATTTATGGGTGAGAAAGATGTCCAGAGACAAGAGTTAAACGTATTTCGTATGAAGCTACTTGGTGCAAAGGTAAATGCAGTTACAAGTGGGAGCCGCACCCTAAAAGATGCAATGAATGATGCAATTCGTCACTGGGTTACAAACACGCGTGATACTTTTTACATCATAGGTACAGTAGCAGGACCTCACCCTTACCCTCTTATGGTCCGTGATTTTCAAGCGATCATCGGTTATGAAACAAGGGCTCAAATACTTAAAAAAGAGGATAGACTTCCAGACCATGTGATCGCGTGTATTGGTGGTGGTAGCAATGCAATTGGTATGTTTCAGCACTTTCTAGAAGATGAAGAGGTTGAGTGTATCGGTGTTGAAGCAGGTGGTCATGGAATAGATACTAACAAACACGGTTGCTCACTAAACAAGGGGCGTCCTGGTATCTTACATGGTCAAATGAGCTACCTTCTTCAAGATGATGATGGTCAGATCATTGAGGCGCACTCTATAAGTGCTGGGCTTGATTATCCGGGGATCGGACCTGAACACGCTTTTCACAAGGACAATAAGTCTGTTACATATGATCATGCAACAGATAAAGAAGCTATAGATGCATTTGTATGGCTTAGTCAAAAAGAGGGAATAATCCCAGCATTTGAAAGTGCTCACGCTATAGCATATATTAAAAAGATGCAAAATATAAAAGATAAACTCATAGTTATAAACCTATCTGGACGTGGTGATAAAGATATGATGCAAGCTAAAGAGATTTTAAATTTCCACTAAAAGAGTATAGATTTAATTTTTTTAGATAGCATTAACAAAAATATAAATGGATAAAATATGAATATAAAACTAACTTCAAAAAATACAGACTCAGATATAACAGTTTCCTTTTTAACTAAAGAGAAACTAAAAGATCACAAACAAAAAAAACTACTAGAGTTAGCAGGTTTTAGTGCAGAACAAGACTCTACATGTTTTTTACATGAAAAAGAGATCCTTGTATGTGGCGTAGACAGCACCTCTTGTGATGATATTAGAAGTGCAACAAGTGTAGCTATTAAAACACTTAAATCTTCTAAATACAGCTGTGCTAGTTTTAATGTAGACAAAAGCAATATCCAAGCTATTATTGAAGGTGTCGTGCTTGGTGGTTATGAGTTTAATAGGTACAAATCTGAACCTAAAAAAATAACTTTAAAAGATATCTATCTAACATGCAAAGATGTTAAAAAACTCCAAAGTGCTTTTGAAGAGGCTATAATTATAGCTGATGCTACATCTTTTACGCGTGATATTGTAAATACAACTCCAGAAGATATCAACCCTCCAACATTTGCACAGCTTGCAAAGGACTTAGCAAAAGAGAATGATCTAAAGTGTGAGATCCTAGGTGAGGATAAACTAAAAAAACACAAACTAGAAGCGATGCTTGCAGTTGGGCGTGCTTCTAGACATGAGAGTCAACTAATCCACCTAACATACAAGCCAAAGAAAAAAGCTAAAAAAGTTGTAACCTTAGTTGGAAAGGGTCTAACATACGATAGCGGAGGGCTAAGTTTAAAACCATCCACTAGCATGGTAACTATGAAGATGGATAAAGCCGGTGGCTGTGCAGTACTGGGGATGATAAAAGCTGCAAGTGAACTAAAACTAGATGTTGAGATCCACGCTTTTGTAGGTGCAGTTGAAAACATGATAGGTGGTGATGCATATAAACCAGATGATGTTTTAAAAACAAGAAGTGGTAAAACTATAGAGGTTAGAAACACAGATGCAGAGGGTCGTATAGTGCTATGTGATGTGCTTGATTATGCACAAGATAAGGTTAAAGCTGACTATATATTTGATTTTGCAACACTAACTGGTGCATGTATGGTAGCTCTTGGTCAATACACTACAGGGATCATGGGTCACTCAAATACACTTAAGCACAACTTTTTTGAAGCTGCAAATAACTCGGGGGAACTAGTTGGCACACTTCCATTTAACAAACATCTAAAAAAGCTACTAAAAAGTGAGATAGCAGATATATCAAATGTAGGCTCAAAACCATATGGTGGTGCTATAACTGCTGGTTTGTTTTTAGATAGTTTTATAAAAGATGAGAACAAAGATAAGTGGCTCCATTTTGATATAGCAGGAAGCGCTTATACAGAGTCACCATGGGATTGTAATGTTTATGGTGCAACTGGTGCAGGCGTTAGACTTGTTAGTAGTTTTTTTAAAAATTTAAAATAAATATTGTTTCATTACATACAGCTGTTGCACAGCTGTATTTTAACTTAAAACATCCTTCTCATAGACTATATTCATGTTAACATCACCAATATCAATTTCATCCAAATCAATCCCTTTTTCTTTTTTTGCTTCCAGATAACACATAATCTTTTGATCTTCATATACAATATGGTTTACAAGCCAAATATCTATGGACGATAAAAGCTCTTTTTCAAAGTCCTTAATAGACATAGTTGGAATTCTTTTTATTAGATCATTTATTTGAGTTATTATTTTATCATGCATTATTTTATGATCATCAAGTATTGGGAAGCTTATGGATTCCATAAACTCCTCTTCTCTCTCAAAATGCTCTTTCATATATTTGTTTAATTCTTGTATCACTTTTTTTATATGTTCTCTTGGCTCTTTTTCTTCTTTGTGAGAAAAAGCTTTAAAAGCTATCATAAACAGCTTTTTATGGTCATCATCAATCTGTTTATCACCAAGTAGATAATCATCTTTCCATGTAAACATGTTCCTTAAACTCATTCTATTTCGTATAAAATGTTGTACTTTCTTGTCTTCTATCATTATATGAAGGACAAGACCATTTTTTACAAAGTCTAAGATATTATTGTATATTTTTTCACTATTGTTGGGATCAAAATTTTTTATTATATTTTGCAGGTTGGACACTATATCTCTATGTATCTTTTTATGTTCAGCAAGTTTTACGTACTGTACATCTTTCATATATAACTCTTCATGAGCAAAATGAACTTTAGTATAGTTTACTAACTCTTTAATAGAATCTTTGAGGTTTATAGAATCTTTGTTGTGTTTTATTTTTTGTGCAATTTTAAACAATTTTTTATGCTCAGAATCTATTTTCTCATCCCCTAAAACATATACATCCGACCACTCTATAGAATCACATCTACTCATATTAAAGAACCTTTAAACTAAAAGTGTAGTTCTTTACATATAAAACATTTAATTTTCTTGAGTATTTATATGTTAGCTTATTATAAATCTGCATATTTTTCCCTTTTTAAGTTAAGCATGTAATGGCGGCGGTATTATAATATTTTTACTATTAATACTTCCACATTTTATAGGTATTGTAATTTATAAGCTTTTTCTAGTATAATTTCAATAATTCTTAGGGTGTCTTCATAGCCACTAAGCTTACTGTATCTCTTATACAAAGAGATACAGTATTATGTCACACACCAAACAAAGATCGGAGAGTATATGGGATTAAGTATAGGTCTAGTAGGACTTCCAAACGTAGGTAAATCAACAACTTTTAACGCACTAACAAAAGCACAAAATGCAGAAGCAGCAAACTACCCCTTTTGTACAATAGAGCCAAACAAAGCAATAGTACCAGTACCAGATGCAAGACTTGGTGAGCTAGCAAAAATAGTTAATCCTGAACGTATTCAGTACTCTACACTAGATTTTGTAGATATAGCTGGACTTGTAAAAGGTGCTTCTAAAGGTGAAGGACTTGGAAACAAGTTTTTATCAAACATCCGTGAAACAGAGGTTATACTACAGATTGTGAGATGTTTTGAAGATGAAAACATTGTACATAATGAGGGAAACATCGATCCTTTACGTGATGTAGAGATCATTGAGGGCGAGCTAATATTAGCTGATATTGAGGTTTTATCAAACAGGATAGAGAGACTAAAAAAACAAGCAAAAGCGGATAAGGGTGCAAAAGCAACTCTTGAGATTGCACAAGAGCTTTTAGAGTTTTTAGGAGACGGAAATCTAGCTCGTAACTTTGACAAAGTAGATAGCGATGAATATAAACAACTAAACCAAGAGATCAGACTTCTAACTCAAAAAGAGATAATGTATGGGGCAAATACAGATGAAGATGGCTTACTTGAAGATAATGAGTATGTAAAAGCACTAAAAGAACATGCATCTAAAAACAACTGTGAGCTTATCAAACTTTGTGCAAAAGTTGAAGAGGAACTAGTTGGACTTGATGATGATGAAGCAAAAGAGTTTTTAGATGAGCTAGGTGTAGAAGAATCAGGATTAGAACAGATCATACATAAAGGGTTTGATAAACTTGGTCTTATGAGCTACTTTACAGCTGGTGTAAAAGAGGTTCGCTCATGGACAATTAGAAAAAATTCCACAGCCCCTCGTGCAGCTGCTGCTATTCATAATGACTTTGAAAAAGGTTTTATCCGTGCTGAAGTTATATCTTATGATGATTATATTGAGTGTGGATCAGAACAAAAAGCAAAAGAGGCTGGCAAGATGAGACTTGAAGGTAAAGAGTATATTGTTCAAGATGGTGATATTATGCACTTTAGATTTAACGTGTAGGTTATAAAGTCATGGAGCTAAAATACGCTGGACCTAAACCTATTATATCTTATACAAGCATAGAGTTTGACAATAATAAAGAGGATAAGTATGTTTATTTAAACATTGCTATCCAACTTATTAAATCATTGAGCGATGAAAATCTAGAGGGAAATAAATATAAATACCACGCTAACACCAAAAGGCTTACTAGCCAAGAGCTACATGAGGAGCTTAAAAAATACTGTACAAACTTAGATGAGCTAATAAACAAAGAAAACCACGATATTGAGGATGAGATACAACACAACATCCAAAGGGCTCATGAGTCAAAAGTTTTAAATGAAACAGAGCGTGAAACTTTAGAGAAAAATATAGAGATAATGCATGACTACTTGATCCAAAGATCTATAAACAAAGCTGTTTACTACTGCGTAATAGAGGTGTTAGCAGAGACTATTGCTAATGCTCATATTGAGTATATTGTAGTGCCTATGTATGAAAAGTTTACACATGTGCTTCACTCTGTTCAAGGAAGCCTTTTAAAAAGAAAAAAGCCAATCGATACAAAGCTTGAAATATTCAAAGAGGATAATCAAGTATTTTCAGAATTAAAAATTGTTAGACTCCTAAACTAGCGATCCTCATAGACTCTATCATGTTGTCTCTAAGGGAGTCTACTAAGTCATCAAAATGGTAAAGATCAGTTTGCTTTAACTCCTCAAGGTCCTCTTGGAGATCTTCTATATCATAGAGGATCTCATTATCCTCTTCAAAATATATATCGGGCTTACTGTTTAACTCTTTTCTTAACTCTTTGATCCTACTTTTTAGCTTTAAAACCTCTTTATTTTTTTTATCTTTAGCTATTATGATCCTGCTATAAAGCTGACTAAAGTTATGTATGGATATCGAGCGGCTATTTTTATTTAGAGAACT